>CAKQPF010000018.1 GCA_934256705.1 uncultured Prevotella sp. | reverse complement strand
AGCTATACAATTCCCGCTATTAGGGCTTGTTAGGGACTTGCACCCATTAGAATAAGCTCATGCCGAGCATACCGACATAATGCAGATGTAAACTTATAGTTTTACACCTGCATTATCACATTTATACCTAAAATAATTACATTATGTCAGAAAATAACATCAAAGGAGCTCCGGAAGTTGGAAAAGCTTAATTCCATTAGATCCTTTAATCAATATGTAGAGATTATGGAGTGGATGCTCTGCAATCTCTGCTTTTAATTCATCTACATTCTGGAATTTTCTGAAGTTGCAGTCGGTCTTGGCAAACTCACTACCCACAAGCCATACATTATTTATACCTGATTCCTTGAGGAAATCGACCACCTTCTGATGCTCTTCGTGGCTGACATCACCGAGTTCGCGCATATCTCCGAGGATTGCCATCTTCGGTTCCACCTTCATATCGCGGAAATTCACGAGCGCAGCATTCATGCTTGTAGGGTTAGCATTGTATGTGTCAACGATGAGTTTGTTTGACTTCGTGATAGTAAGTTGTGATCGGTTATTGCTTGGAATATAATTAGAGAGGGCATCATCCACCTGCTCTTCGGTCACTCCGAAGTAAAGTCCGATGGTCGCAGCCGCCAACATATTATATACATTATAAGAACCGATAAGATGAGTGGAAACAGAATGAACTGCATTATCACCATTCTGATTGCGCCATGAGAAATTAAGGAATGGGGTACATTCATTGACCTCTCCGACGACAGCATAATCCGGAGATTTCTCCGTACCATATATAATAAGGTGTAAATCGTGGGAAATATCCATGAGATATTTGTTGTCACCATGGATAAACACCTTAGGCTTCTTTTCATCATCAGAGATAAGTGCAGACTTCTCACGCAGGAAGTCATACAATTCGCCTTTGGTGCGAATCACGCCCTCAAAAGAACCGAAGCCTTCGAGGTGAGCTTTGCCCACATTGGTGATGATACCATAGTCCGGTTCCACAATGTTTACGAGCGTTTTGATTTCTCCTGGATGGTTGGCACCCATCTCCACGACAGCGATATCATGCTCTTTAGTCAGTCGAAGCAATGTTTTCGGCACTCCAATATGATTATTGAAGTTTCCCTGAGTATAGAGAACATTGTATTTCTTTGAGAGAACTGCGGAGATAAGTTCCTTGGTTGTGGTCTTTCCATTAGTGCCAGTGACTCCGATAATAGGCGTTCCGAGCGCCTTACGGTGATGGTTTGCCAACTGTTGCAAAGTGGAAAGGACATCCTGCACGAGGATAAAACGGTCGTCTTTAGCATACTCCTGTTCATCAATGACAGCATAAGAACAGCCTGATTCGAGTGCTTTCTCTGCATAAGCATTGCCATCAAATGCCTCACCCTTGAGAGCAAAGAATATGCTATCCTTCGGACAGTCACGGCTATCAGTGGTTATCACGGGATGGGATTGGAAGATCTGATATAAGGTTTCGATGTTCATTATTGTTTTTCTATTAGTATTTTTACTTTTAATATCCGATGCTATGTAATTGTCGTCTTGTGGTTTGATGGCCTTGTCGTCCTGTAGTGTTGATTTTTGGCGATAAAAATCCATGGAAAGGGCAAGCAAAAAGAGCCTTGTTACGGTCTGATCTGCCCGTCACCATCTATAAGCCACTTGTATGTGGTGATTTCTTCGAGCGCCATCGGACCACGTGGACCCAGCTTTTGCGTAGAGATTCCTATCTCCGCTCCGAGTCCGAATTGTGCTCCATCAGTGAAACTCGTCGGTGCATTGACATATACGCAGGCGGCATCTACCATAGTCTGGAAAGTGCGAGCCGCCTCTTTATCCTCCGTGATGATACACTCACTATGTCCTGAACCATATTTGGCAATATGACTGATAGCCTCATCGATCGAGTCCACTATCTTGATAGATAGGTCATAAGACATCCATTCGGTGCCATAATTGTCATAATGGAAGGTCACCTTGTCCTTCATAGGAACAAGCAGTGCGTCCAGTTCGTCAGCTCTGTCCTTATGAACCAGCAGACAATCAAGGGCATTACAAACTGAGACACGACGCGTTTTGGCATTGTTGATGATGCGTTTTCCCTTTTCCAAGTCGCCAGACTTATCAAAATAAGCATGCACTACACCGGCTCCCGTCTCGATGACAGGGACCTTTGCATTGTCTCTTACGAAGTCTATAAGCCTACGGCCACCACGAGGAATGCATACATCTACATAGCCGACAGCATTCAGCATCTCTGCCGTAGCCTCATGAGTGGCAGGAAGAAGAGCGACGACATTAGGATCAACGTCAAACTCACGCAATATTCCATGAATGAGAGCAACGATAGCCCTATTGGAATCATCTGCGTCACGACCACCTTTCAGCACGCAGGCATTGCCACTCTTGAAGCAAAGCGAGAACACATCAAAGGCGACGTTAGGACGCGCTTCAAAGACCATACCTATCACTCCAAACGGCACTGACACCCTACGAAGATGGAGTCCGTTGTCCAACACTTTGTCTTTCAAGACCTTTCCGAGCGGTGACGGCAGTGCTGCCACATGACGCATATCGGATGCTATACCGGCAAGGCGGTCATGAGTGAGCTGAAGGCGGTCATACAAAGGATTGGATTTCTCCATCCTTGAAAGGTCTTTAGCGTTTGCTTCAAGTAGGATTGCCTCGTTCTCAGCTATGGCATCAGCCACGGCAAGGAGTATTTCATCACGACGACTGTCAGGGATGAGAGTCAATGAACGGCTTGCACGCTTTACTTGTTCAAATATCGGATTAATCATTTGGATGTAGGTGGTCAAATTATGTTTTACTATGAGCAGACAAAATTAAGAAGCATAGCTATGCCTTCTACCTATCTACTTGGGAATAAACTCAGTATGGATGGTCTCTTCAGGTTTCTCCACCAGGAGTCTCAATATGTCTGAACGGTTGCCATTGGCAATGATAACCTTGATACCTGCATCGGCTGTGAGCCTTGCTGTCTTGTATTTTGACTCCATTCCTCCACGTCCTGCAGAACTCATGGAAGGCATGATATACTCGTCAAGGTTTTGATCCGGTGCAACAGTACGTATCACCTTTGAGTCAGGAAGCGAAGGGTCACCAGTATAGATACCATCAATATTCGACAGAAGTATCAGGGTCTCAGCCTTCAACATCTGCGCTATGAGTCCTGACAGTTCATCATTGTCGGTGAACATCAGTTCGGTAACGCTGACGGTATCATTCTCATTGACGACAGGAATGACCCCATTCTGGAGCATCACCTCCATGCAAGCCTGCTGATTGCGGCACTGTTCCTCAGTCAGAAAATTCTCCTTCATCGTCAGCACCTGTCCCACATGTAGGTTATATTCGCGGAAAAGGTCATAATACAGGTTCACGAGCTTCACCTGACCTATGGCAGAGAAGAGCTGTCGCTGCTCCACCGAGTCGAGATGGTGGTCTATCTGCAATTCCCTTCTTCCGCAAGCCACCGCTCCCGAACTGACAAGTATCACCTCATATCCATGCCATCTGAGCCATGCTATCTGATCGACGAGGGATGACATACGCGTAATATTGAGCTTGCCACTGTCTGTCGTCAGTACATTTGAGCCTACTTTTACTACTATTCTTTTCATTACTTATTTGGTATGTGTTGTTATATCCGCCGGTAATGCGGCGGACACAGTGGCGGCTACTTATTATTCCCTATCATGGAAAGGGGGATAAGAGGCGTGGAGCCTCTTTATTCATATTCATATAACAGCCACGAAGTGTAGAACGGGGCTTATTTCAGTCCTGCTTTCAGGCTCTTGATGACGGCAGAATTGAATCCGCAGTGGTCCAGTTCGTTGAGTCCCTTGATGGTTATACCGCCTGGAGTCGTCACCTTGTCGATGGCCTCTTCCGGATGCCAGCCTGTCTCCTTAAGCAGAGAGACAGCGCCTTGCATGGTCTGGAGCGCAATCTGCTTTGCCTGCTGAGGGTAGAACCCCATCTCGCAGCCGCCTTCCATCTGTGCACGGATGTATCTCATCACGTATGCTATGCCGCAACTTGCCATCATCATGCCCGGCTCTACCAGTTTTTCAGTCACTACAAGCGTGTCTCCACAAAGGTCATAGAGTGACTTTACCTTGGCAAGAGAGTCGTCAGAGCAGCCTTCGCCCTTGGCAACGAAACTCATGCTTGCGCCAAATTCCGCTGCGATATTAGGGATAACATAGCAGAATTGACCGGATGTGCCGAGCGCGTTGGCAAGTTCTTCGGTGGTGAAATTGGCGGCATCAGAGACTATTATCTGATTTTTCAAGTCAAGAGCCGGCTTTATTTCGTCCAGCACAGCAGGCATAAACCAAGGCTTAACCACCAATATGACTATTTCAGCATCCCTTACAGCCTCGACATTGTCGGTCGTAGTGCTGATGAAAGGGTATGCCTCTCTGAAACTTTCAAGTACCTTTTCGTTCTTGTCGGCAATGGTGATGGACTCCAGTTTTCCACTCTTAGCCCAACCATGGATAAGTGCGCCACCCATATTGCCGGCTCCTATTACTGTAATTTTCATCTTGTAAATATTTTATGATGAGACAATTATCACGCTTTTCCACAATATTTTCCGTATCATTTATGCGACAAAGCGTGCCACATCATCAGGGATAGTATCCTAAAGGACAGCCTTCAGACGACTGATAAAATCGTCAGCATCTGCCATAGAGAGGCAGAGTGGCGGGAGAAGACGGAGCACATTAGTGCCGGAGCATCCGGTAAAGCAATGCTGTTCCTTAATGAGACGCGTGCGCGGTTCCTTATATGGCATATCAAGTTCTATACCAATCATGAGTCCTCTGCCACGAATATCAGTGACATGTGGCAGATTTCCTGCTTTCATCTCTGATTTCAGTGTTTCGATAAGGTATGTGCCAACCTTGTCAGCATTCTCCACGAGCGATTCATCCTCCATGATGTCGAGCACTGCAATGGCTCCTGCACAACCGAGATGATTGCCTCCAAAGGTGGTGCCGAGCTGGCCATAGACCGGTTTGAACTTAGGAGAAATGATTACGCCACCCATCGGAAAGCCGTTACAGATACCCTTTGCCACAGTAATCATGTCCGGAGCGAGGGATTCATCGCCGTCCGTAAGCCATTGATGTGCGAAGAATTTGCCGCTTCTACCATAGCCACACTGTATCTCATCACATATCAAGACAGTATCATTTGCGGTACAAAGCTGGCGGAGTCCCTTGTAAAATTCCGGTGAAACCATCCTTATTCCGCCCACGCCCTGGATACATTCGATGATGACAGCGCAGACATCGCCCTTCTCTATCTCCTTTTTCCACGCCTCAAGGTCGTTGATCGGGAGATAAGTGACGTGGTTGTTTGCATTCACCGGAGCGATAATCTTCGGATTGGCGGTGGCCTCTACAGCGAGGGAAGTCCTGCCATGGAATGCCTTTTCGAGTGAAAGGATGCGCGTCCTGCCGTTATGGAATGACGCCAGCTTCATGGCATTCTCATTGGCTTCCGCACCGGAATTGATGAGAAAAAGCTGATAATCATCATATCCACAGGCTTTGCCGAGACGGCTTGCGAGCGTTTTCTGAAGCGGATTCTGCACTGAATTACTGTAGAAACCGAGTTTGTTGAGTTGCTTTGTCATTGCCTCCACATAGTGAGGATGGCAGTGTCCCACGCTGATTACTGCGTGTCCGCCATACAGGTCAAGGTATTCCTGACCTTTATCGTCCCATACTTTGCAGCCTTTGCCATGGTCGATGGCTATATCAAATAATGGATATACGTCAAAAAGTGTCATGTTTGTGTCCCCTACCCCAATTCTGGAGCGTTCTTTTTTACCCGAAAGTAAAACCGCCGGAGAGTGCGGTGAAAAGTTAATGTCAATGTGATTGATGGCTGATTACTACCCAAAGCTGACGTTTTGGATAGTAAAAAGCAGTTAGAATGCGGTGGCTTTGAGGTTGAGACCTGCCTTTTCATCCAGTCCGAACATGATATTCATATTCTGGACAGCCTGTCCGACGGCACCTTTCAGGAGATTGTCGATGATGGATGTCACCACGATTTTCCTTCCGAACACCTCTACATGGACAAGCGCCTTGTTGGTATTGACCACCTGTTTCAGGTCGAGAGGCTTGTCGGAATAATGCGTAAATGCCGCATCCTTGAAGAATTCCTTATACAGTCGGATGATTGCCTCCTGGTCGGGAGCCACATTACAGGTGACAACCTCCGTGCAGAAGATGCCTCGTGCGAAGTCTCCACGATAAGGAATGAAGTCGATGGTGATACCATCTGATACATATCCCTCATCGAGAGTATCGACGGCACGCGGTGCTGACACAGGTCTGAGGTCGTTCAAGGTCTGGCATATCTCGTGCAGATGCTGATGGGTGAAGAGTTTATAGACCGAGAAATTATTGTTTCTCCAAGAGAAATGCGTGGTAGAGCCAGGTTTCTGTCCCGCTCCTGTGGACCCTGTGATGGCATTCACGGCGACATCATGGGTCAACAATCCTGCTTTTGCCAGCGGAAGGAGTCCTTCCTGGATGCAGGTGGCGAAGCATCCCGGATTGGCCAAGTGCTTGCAAGCCGCTATTTCCTTACGGTAAATCTCGGGCAGACCATAGACATAATCATGATTTCCCTTGATTCTGAAGTCCTGGGCGAGGTCGATTATCTTCACGTCGTCAGGGATTGTATGCTCCTTGAGGAACGCTTCGCTCTTGCCGTGGCAAAAGCAGAAGAACACCACATCGACCTTGTCAAACGGCATCTGGTCGGTAAAGCAGAGGTCTGTATCACCGATAAGACCCTCATGGACATCGCTTACGAGGTTTCCGGCATTGCTTTCCGAATTGGCAAACACGATTTCCGCCTCCGGATGATTGAGCAGTATGCGGATAAGTTCGCCGCCTGTATAGCCTGCCGCTCCAAGTATTCCTATCTTAACCATTGTTTCTATCTGGGATTACGAACCAACAAATGAGATACAGGATTCCGCCACAGAAGCAAGTACACAGTGTGGCTGCAGCCCAGGCAATGCGTACCAAGACCGGATCCAAATCGAAATACTCGGCTATTCCGCCACATACTCCGGCGATTTTCTTGTCTGGCGACAATGTAAGTTTCTTTTCCATATAAGTTGTTGGTTTAGTTTTCTTTACTGTTATTTACGCTCATCAGGGTGAGAACCGTAATAGACACGCAGCGGAGTGGAGAGCACCTTGATGAATCCCTTTGCCTCATCAGCGGTCCATCCATTCTGCGTCTCACCATATTCTCCGAGCTTTGACTTCGTGAGGTCATTGTCAGAATCCACTCCTACGGTCTCAAATCCGTAAGGACGCAGTTTGAGAATGGAGGTTCCTGTGACATTTCGCTGGCTTGAAGTGAGCATTGCCTCCATATCCGGCATAACAGGCTCCATATACTGACTCTCGTGGAGGAACATTCCATACCAGTTGGCTATCTGGTCTTTCCAGTATTGCTGCCACTTGGAGAGTGTGGATTTCTCCAGCAGACGATGGGCTTCGATGATAAGTTTAGGAGCTGCAGCCTCAAAGCCTACCCTACCCTTTATGCCGATGATGGTGTCACCGACGTTGGCATCACGACCTATTGCATAGCTTGCACCGATCTCTTCAATCTTCTGGATTGCCTTGATCTTGTCATCAAACTTCTCATCGTTGACGGCAACGATTTCTCCTTTGTCGAAAGTTATCTTGAGAGTAGCCTCCGGTTCCTTTGCCGTGACGTGCTTGAGGTAAGCCTCTTCAGGGAGTCCCTTGGTAGGGTCGAGCAATTCTCCGCCGCAAATACTTGTTCCCCAGATACCTACATTATAGGAATACTTGAGCTTTGTGAAGTCAGCGAAATAGCCATTGGCATTCAGATAGTCCACTTCCTCCTGGCGAGAGAGGTTTCTGTCGCGGGTGAGAGTGATGATTTCTATGCCTGGAGCCATCACGAGGAAGGTCATGTCGAAACGTATCTGGTCGTTGCCGGCACCGGTAGAACCGTGTGCAATGGCATCTGCGCCAATCTCTTTTGCATAACGTGCTATGGCAATAGCCTGGAAAATGCGCTCTGAACTTACAGAAATCGGATAGCAGTTGTTACGGAGCACATTGCCGTATATCATATATTTGAGTGACTTGTCGTAGTATTCCTTTGTCACATCGAGAGTGACATACTTGACAGCGCCGAGCTTATAGGCATTCTCTTCATTGGTCTTGAGCTGCTCTTCGCTGAATCCGCCTGTGTTTGCACATGCTGCATATACCTCGTATCCCATTTCCTTGGTGAGATACATTACGTTGTAACTGGTGTCAAGGCCGCCGGAAAAGGCAACCACTACTTTCTTCTTTGCCATAGTTATGTGTTGTTTTTTGAATTTCTTGGGTTATGATGACAGGTAGCCAGCGGAAAAGGAATACGTCCGTTTCTAATGTAAAGACTGATGATACCGGCTATCCTGCGTTTGTGTCAGAACTGTATTCCTCTGAGTGTCAGTGTCTTTATTATATCCTGGAACACTTCGATAGGCGTAGGTTCGCCTGTATGCGCTTCGGGATCGTAGAGCATTCCGGTGCAGATGCAGAATTTTCTCTGCTTCAATGTGAGTATGTCGTGATTGATACATCCCTCGCATCCGCGCCAGAAAGCGTCGTCATCTGTAAGCTGATTGAATGATACCGGGACATAACCGAGCTGCGTATTCATCTTCATCACGGCATCACCGCTGGTGAGCGAGAATATCTTTGCGTGCGGCCAACGTACCCTTGCGAGAGTGAATGTGTAGTTCTTTATCTGCTTTGCGATGCCATGTCCGAGATAATCGGGATGCACTATGAGTCCGCTTGTGGTGACATACTGCTTGTTTCCCCACGTCTCGATATAACTGAAACCGACAAATTTGTCGCCGAGAGGTGTCTGTACGGACGGGTCGAGTGCGAGAATGGCTTTGCCTTCCTTCATCTTCGTGGCCACATATTCGTGTGTTCGCTCCGCAATTCCGGTGCCACGCTTCCTTGCCGCCTGGCGAATAGTCTCAAGTATGGTATCTACATACTTCTCATGAGAGGCGTCAGCCACCAAAACTTTTATATTTTCCATTTCAAGTGCTAAATAATTTGATTCTAATTACCTTGTTTGTAAACGTCAGGAATGACAGAGGCTATGCCTTCAATGACCTCTTCCTGAGTGAAGTCCTCATTGGTGACGAGGAATATAGTGTCGTCTCCGGCTATTGTTCCAAGCAGTTCTTCCAGGTCGGCAGAGTCTATCTTGTAGGCTATACTGCTTGCATGACCGGGCTGTGTGCGTATGACTCCCATGTTTCCGGAGAACTTGAGAGAGATGAATCCTTCCGTCTGCCGTCCCTCAAAGATAGGCACCGGGCGATGGATGCGTCGGTAACCGGAGGGCTGCGGAAGGACATATATGCTTTTTCCGCTTGGCACAGACTGCTTTGTGACGCCCAACTGCTTGAGGTATCTGGACAAGCTTGCCTGCGGTATGGAGTATCCTTGCTGAGCCATAGCCTGTAGGACCTCTTCCTGCGATCCAAGTTCGGCACTTGAGATAAGCACCTTCAAGGCGGCTAACTTTTCGTTCTTTGTATGCATAGACATGAATAAATATTCATTTTGTGAGTGCAAAAGTATAAATAAATATCCATATATGCAAATAAATATGCAAGAAATATTCAAATTTCTTGCATATTTATGATTTGTGATTAAATATATCCAGCGTTAGTCTCTCCTATCTCCGAAGATGCGGATAAGATAGAGGAAGAGGTTGATGAAGTCGAGATAAAGGCTCAGAGCACCGAGAAGGGCAACTTTCTGCGCACTTTCATCTGCATGGTCATACTGTGCGAGCATGGTGCGGATGCGCTGCACATCGTATGCCGTGAGGGCTACGAAGATGGCAACGCCGATGTAACTGATGATCATCGCCATCATGGATGAACCGATGAAGATGTTTACCACCGTGGCAATGATGATTCCGATGAGTCCCATAAGGGCTATCTTGCCGACGGACGAGAGGTCGGTGCGGGTGGTATAGCCTATGAATGCCATTACCGCGAAGGTGCCTGCTGTGATGAAGAATGTGCTTGCCACGCTCTCAGCGGTATAGAGGATGAGGATGGATGAGCACATCACACCGTTCAGCGCTGAATAGAGGATGAAGAGAAGTGTCGCTGTCAGGAGGCTCAGACGATTGATTGCGGCTGAGATTATCATGACAAGAGCAAGCTCAGCAATGACTATTCCCCAGAGGTATGCCTGATTGGAGTAGAGGGTATAGATGATGGTCTGGGATGTGGCGACCTCATAACTTGTCAGACCTGTTATCACGAGCGCGAGCGTCATCCAGAGATAGACCTTGCGCATGAGGCTCGGAAGAGCGAGGGATGTAGGGCGTGATGAGCCTTCCATCTGATTGATTGTTCTTTCAAACTTGTCGTATTCCATATTGTTATTGTTTGTTTTGGTTTCTGTTTTTTGAGGATATCCGCCGGTAACGCGGCGGACACAGTGGCGGTTAACACCTTATTATATATATACGCGCGCGAGGGAGGGCGGTTTCTTCTGGTGGAAGGGTTACTTCCGGAAGTGCTTTCTGACTTTTCCTCCGTAGGTATTGATGTCCATTATGATTTCTTCTCCTGAAGGATAATCGTCTGTCGGGATGCTCACATACACATTGGTGGTGAAAAATTCGGGCACTGTAGATTGGTCATGCACGAGTGTCATGTACCTCACTCGACTGCCTTGCTCATTCACGACGATGGAGTCGAGCGCCACAGAGATGGTCTGACGTGCGCTTGAATCATCCGTCTTGCCCGCCTTTACGCCCAATGAGAGATTGAGAAAACTGCCATTCGGCGACATCCATGCGCTTGTCAGCGTGACGGGGTCGGTCTTGTAACCGTCCTTCGACCATAATCCGACGGGGCGAACTACACCCACCATATAGGATTTCATGATCTTCATCTCCGTGACGCCGTCGAGAATGTAGTACATCATCATACGCATCGTGGTGTCGGGCGGCAGCGACTGGCTATTTATCCCAAGCGAAGCAGGAAGCGGAAGCGACTTTCCTTCATCATTGGTGATGCTGTTGACGTAAGCATTCTCTATGCGGACATTCACCATCTCTGCCGTAAGATACGAGAGAGATGTGTCACCCGACTCATAGGGATCCTGCTGACATCCTGCCAATAGTATGCCAATCATGATGATATGTAGAAGATGTCTCATCGCTTTTCTGCTTTTTTAAGGATTTTTATTGTGGGTTGTGGGTTGATATCCGCCGGTAACGCGGCGGACACAGGGGCGGACTGTTGTGGATTACTGCCTGAGTAACGGCGGACACAGGGGCGGACATAGGGACCGAATCCTAACCTACCGCTACTATTTTCCACTTTCCGCCTCAGCTGTGGCAGCGAGATAGTTGCGCACAGGGTTGGCATACATGGTGAGTATGCGCTCGCGGAGGAATACCTTGTCGGGGTTCGGCACGCGCACCTTGGCTATTCTCTCTGCCACATAAGCCTCGAAGGTCTTGATGTCAGCATCGGAATATTTGTCCTTGTTGGCGCCCGGAGTGGCGAATATCTCGTCGTAGGCTATCCAGTTTCCTGGATAAAGGCGGTAACGGGAATGGATTTCCTTGTCGATATGCTTTGCTACGGCAGCGAAAATCTCCTGCTTTGGCATATCCGCCGGCAGCGTGTCGAGCCATTCATCGATACAAGGCGCAGCCTCATAGTGGAGGTTTCCCTTCCTTCCGAGTATGCCCGTCTTCATATTGTCGAGGTCATCCTGCTTGCTCTTCTTCCATCCCGGCACGTCGCGCTTGAACTGAAACTCCTGCGCCTTGAGGTAATCGCAAGGGTCGTATTCGTATGAGATGGTGAGCGGCACGATGTGGAGATGCTTCAATCTTTCGATCAGAGTACCCTCGCCACCCATTGCAAACATCTTCAGCACTGCCTCCTGAGTGCGGTCGTCAGAGTCTTTCGCACGGCCTTCACGCTGGGCAATCCATACGTTTTCACCCTTTTCATTGACGGCGAAATGGATATAATTGCTCATCAGTATGCTCGACCTGAGCATTTCCTTTGGCGAAAGTCCGCGTCTGACGGTGAAAGCCTTGTTCAGTCGCACGAGTTTCTTTATCCAAGGATAGATGAGAAGGTTGTCGCCGATGCCGATTTCGCAAGTGCGGTCGAAACCGTTCTTATAGAGCATCACATCGAGAAAGGCGGAGTCGAGCACGATGTCACGATGGTTGGAGAGAAACACGTAGTGGTGGTTCTTCTCCAGACGCTGGTCGTAAGTGAAGTCATGCTTCTTCGTGGTGCGCCACATCAGCATCTGCACCACAGGCTTCATCACGCAGAGCTGGAAGTCCTGCGGGGATTTCACGCCCCTGAGCACAAGGCGGATGATGCCATTGCGCAAAGACTTAGGCAACCATGGGACGAAACTTTTCATCACGAGAGAAAACTGGCGGTCGTGCAGCAGTTCCTCGATTATGCCAGGAACCTCCTCCGGTTCGTATGGCCTTATTTCATCAAATTCAGGATTCATTGTAGTTTTAGTTCTTTGCGTGCCATGCACGACCCGCTTTACGGGAGGTGCAAATCATGGTTTCAGCACTGCGAAATTCACGTTTCTTAACACTCCTTGCCCCCCATTTTCGCTTAGGGAACGAAGGTATTGCAAGGTAATATGCAAGTGCTTTATTTTCAAGTACTTACATATTGCGTTGTAAAAGCTATGCTTTTGCAGTGTAAAAGCATAGTTATTACAGTGTAAAAGCATAGATATTACGAGGTAAAAGCTATGCTATTGCAACGCGATAGCTTAGTCCCCTGTTTCCAGTCATTGAAAGACTGCATTTCCGGTGCGTCTTTTTACAAAAGCGGAAGCCTTTCTCAGAACTGGTTTTCCACGATGTCCGTGAGCACATCCTTCATGTCGAGTCCGGCGGCACGTACCTGCTGCGGAATGAATGAAGTGACTGTCATTCCCGGAGTGGTGTTTATCTCCAGCATGTTTATCTTGTCCTGTCCGTCCTTTGTCTTTGAGATGATATAGTCGATGCGGATTATTCCGTTGGCATGGAGTATATCATAGATGGCGGAAGTGATTTTCGCCACGCGGTCAGAGGTTTCTGGAGAGAGGCGCGCCGGTGTGATTTCCTGCACCTGTCCGTTGTATTTCGCATCGTAGTCGAAGAACTCATTGCTTGTGACTACCTCAGTGGCAGGGAGCACCACCGACTTTTCCTTTGTCTTGTAGCAGCCCTGTGAGATCTCGACACCGTCAAGGAAGCCCTCGATCATCACCGTGTCGCTCTCCATGAACGCCTTGCGGAGGGCTGGAGCGAGCTGGTCGAAGTTCTTCACCTTGCTGACACCGAAGCTGCTGCCGTCAGCTGCCGGCTTTACGAAGCATGGGAATCCCACGGTCTCAAGGAGGCTCTTCTCGGTCAGTTTGTCTTCATCGCCGCGGCGAACAAGTATGCTTTCTGCCACTGCTACGCCGAAACCGCGGAGGTAATTGTTGAGCACGAACTTGTCGAAAGTCAATGCCTCGACGAGCACACCGCTGGTGGAGTAAGGCAGATGGATAAGGTCGAAGTAGCCCTGGAGGAGTCCGTTCTCGCCCGGAGTGCCGTGGATGGTGATGTAAGCGTAGTCCACCACTACGGTCTTGCCGTTGTAACGGAAGGAGAAATCATTGCGGTCGATAGGAGCTATGTCCCCGTTCGGGAGGTTGACGTGCCAGTCCTGTCCCTTTATATCGACGATATAGAGGTCATATTTCTCTTTGTCGAAGAAGGAATAGAGTCCCTGTGCAGAGCGGAGTGAGACATCATGCTCTGACGAATCTCCACCGCATACGATTGCTATAGTGCGTTTCATATTGTTCATTTCTGTTGTTTTTTAGAGTTGTGTTTATCTTATTGCGTGTTGCTTTACCTTTATTGTGGCATCGTCTCGGCTGTTGTTCCGCTGACATAATTGCGCCATTTGTCGATGAGAGCCTTGAAATCATCAGGCCATTCGCTGGTGAAATCCATCTGTTCGCCGGTCACAGGATGCACAAAGCCGAGTGTCTGGGCATGGAGAGCCTGGCGCGGACACAGCTTGAAGCAGTTCTGGATGAACGCTTTATAGGAAGATGACCTCGTGCCACGAAGTATCTCGCTGCCTCCATATCGCTCATCGCAGAAGAGCGGATGACCTATATGCTTCATGTGGGCACGTATCTGGTGCGTGCGACCCGTCTCCAGAATGCACTCTATGAGCGTCACGAAGCCGAAACGCTCCACCACTTTCCAGTGGGTCACGGCGGGTTTGCCTATCCCCGAGTCGGGGGAAGTGACCGTCATGCGAAGCCTGTCCTTCGGATCACGGGTGATATTGCCCTCTATCCTGCCCTCATCCTCCGGGAAATGTCCCCAGACGAGCGCCTTATACGAGCGGTGTGTGGTCTTGTTGAAGAACTGCTTGCCGAGCTTTGACTTCGCATCTGGCGTCTTTGCCACTACGAGGAGTCCACTGGTATCTTTGTCTATACGATGCACGAGTCCCACTTCTGGCGAGTTAGGGTCAAATTCCGGCACATCCTTCATGTGCCAAGCCACGGCATTGATAAGGGTCCCGGAGAAGTTTCCCGCTCCTGGATGCACCACCATGCCGGCTTCCTTGTTTACCACCATCAACTGGTCATCCTCATATACGATGTTGAGAGGGATGTCCTCTGGATGTATCGTCGTGTCATGCTTTGGACGAGTGAGCATCAGAGTTATGGTATCGCCTGGCCTTACCTTGTAATTGCTCTTCACCGGACGGCCGTTGACATGGATAAAACCTGCCTCGGCTGCCGCCTGGATGCGGTTGCGGGACGAGTGCTGCATGTGTTCAAAGAGGAATTTATCCACTCTCAACGGCACCTGTCCTGCATCAGCCACTATGCGGAAATGCTCATAGAGCTGCCCTTCTCCCTCGCTCTCAGCGCCCGGAGAACTGTCTCCTGCGCAGTCATCATCAAGGTCTGACACCTCAATGTCGTCGATTTCTTCGAATATTTCGTTATCTTTTATCATTCTATTACTTCCTCAAATAAGTCTTTACCTCCTTCTCCCTCGATTATATCTCCCACTTCCGGCATGTCGTGGACTGGGTCGGTGACAAAGACTGTGTCAGCTTCGTCAAGCATACCACTGCCCACCTGCACTATGATGGCTTGGTCGATAGGCACACGCTCGCCGGCTGAGATGTTGCGGCCACGGCATTTTACGCCATAGACCCAATCCTTCTCGCCTGCCACATACTCCGGTGCCCCGAGGTTGAAGCCCATCGAATTGAGCTTCGCCAAAGCCTCACGGTAGGAACAGTTGTCGATGATGTCAGGCAAAGCAAGCGTCGGCGTGTGGGCGGAATTGATGGTAAAATAGATGGTTCTACCAGATTTCACCTTCATTCCTGCCACAGGCGACTGCTCCAGCACAGTGCCTGGAGGCAACGACTTCACGTAGCCCGTGTCGGTAACTTCCACATTGAAGCCCAGTTGCTCAAGGACTTGCGTGGCATCCTCCAGCGAATGACGACGCACATCGGGTATGGAAATGGCTTCGCCGTGATGGGTATATATATCCAATCCGAACTTCACGCCAACCACAAGTACCACCACTACGGCTACCATGGCTGCGATATTAGCCCAGAAATAACGGCTTTTCATTTTCGATATGAACTCTGATGGTTTCATTATTTTTTTACGCTATTTGGTTACAAAGTTATGATAAAGGAGCGAAATAACAAAATTTTCGTCCGCTTTTTATCATTCTTTATATATACGCACACGTACTTTTTATATACACACACGCGAAAAATGCCTTTTCAATCGCTGTGATTTCACATTCCAACGGCTATGCTTCCATGTGCCGTTTGCCTGGATTTAATTTGACAATCGCTTGGATCTAATTTTACAATCGCCTGGATTTAATTTGCTGTTTGTCATCCTTTCACTTGGCAATTGCTACGCTTCAATCTCCATTTCGCCGTATCTTCAGAAGGCAGACAAAAAAGAAAGGCAGCCTGCCCATAATCGGGAGACTGCCGGAAAATTCTTTTTGTAAAGGGTAATTCCCTGACTATTGGTCCGAAAGACCTATGTCAGAGATTACTTTCCATGGTGCTCATCACTTACTGTCAACTTCTTACGACCATGTGCACGGCGAGAAGCCAAAACGCGACGACCATTCTTTGTAGCCATACGCTCACGGAAACCATGCTTGTTTACGCGGCGACGGTTGTGGGGCTGAAATGTTCTTTTCATTGTTGTTTTATATTATTTTTTGTTATTGATCTGCTAATGCGTTTTCACAAGATTGACCACTAATCACGCAATTCAGGGTGCAAAATTAGTCATTTCTTTTGAAATAACAAAGAAAAGTGGCGAAATTAGAGCATAAAAATTGCAAAATTCTTGATTATTAGTCGTTTTTTAACAAAAAAGTAGTAACTTTGCACCAAAAATAGAATAATACAATAAAGATTTTAATTCACAATGATTAATTCACAGGACATTAAGAAAGGTGTTGCAGTTCGCATGGACGGTGGCATTTGGGTCTGCATTGATTTCCAGCACCGTAAGCCAGGTAAGGGTAACACCATCATGAACGTAAAATTGAAGAACGTAACTGACGGTCGCGTTTTGGAGCGTCGCTTCAACATCGGTGAGAAGCTCGAGGACGTGCAGATTACCCGTCGCCCATACCAGTATCTCTACAAAGAGGGCGAGGATTATATCTTCATGAACCAGGAGACTTACGACCAGACACCTATCCCAGCCGACCTCGTTACCGGAGTTGAGTTCATGAAGGAGTCTGATATCGTAGAAGTTGTAAGCGATGCAGATACTGATACAGTCCTCTACGCTGAAATGCCAGTTAAGACTGTGCTCCGTATCACTCACTCTGAGCCAGGTATCAAGGGCGACACTGCTACCAACACTCTCAAGCCAGCTACTCTCGAGACAGGCGTTGAGATCCGTGTTCCTCTCTTCATCGAGGAAGGAGAACTCGTTCAGGTGGACACCCGCGACGGTTCTTACATACAGCGTGTAAAGGAATAGTTGGAATTAGTTGTTTTGTGGTTTAGTTGTTTTGTGGTTTAGTTGAGTCACTTCTATAAGACAACAACCAAATTCACTAACAACAAAACAACAAAACAACAAAACAACAAAACAACAATAATGAAATATTCTATTATTGTGCCCGTATATAATAGGCCTGACGAGGTTGACGAACTGCTTGACAGTCTCACTCGTCAGGCTTATTCCAATTTTGAGGTCATTATCGTAGAAGACGGCTCCGACACACCTTGCAAAGAGGTATGCGACAAATATTTAGACCGACTTAACCTGCAATATTACCTCAAGAAGAACTCTGGACCTGGGCAAAGCCGCAACTATGGCGCCGAGCGTGCCAAGGGCGAATACCTTATTATACTCGACAGCGACGTGGTGCTGCCGGGCAATTACCTGAAAGCAGTCGATGAAGAACTCACCGACAACCCTTGCGATGCCTTCGGAGGCGCTGATGCTTCCCACTCTTCCTTTACGGATGTGCAGAAAGCAATCTCGTATTCGATGACCAGTTTCTTCACTACCGGAGGCATTCGTGGCGGCAAAAAGAAGCTCGACAAGTTCTATCCGAGGTCTTATAACATGGGTATCAGACGCGAAGTTTACCTCAAACTGGGTGGATTCTCAAAGATGAGATTCGGTGAAGACATCGACTTTTCCTACCGCATCGTGGAAGCCGGCTACAAATGTCGCCTCTTTCCGAAGGCATGGGTATGGCATAAGCGACGCACGGACTTGAAGAAATTCTTCCGACAGGTATATAACAGCGGCATAGCACGCATCAATCTGGAGAAGCGTCACCCAGGTACCATGAAGCTGGTACACCTCCTTCCTATGGTTTTCACTGTGGGAGTAATCTGCCTTATCCTCGTTTCCATGGCGGGAAGACTGCTCATGCACTATGATGATGTGCACAGATGGTACTGGCTTTGCGCCGCTCCTTGGCTGCCGATACTGCTCTATTCGCTCATCATATTCATCGATTCAAGCATTCAGAACAAGTCCGTCAAGATAGGATTCATCAGCATTGCCTCCTCTTTCACACAACTTATGGGCTACGGTTTCGGTTTCCTTGAGGCATGGTGGAAGCGCTGCGTGTGCAGGAAAGATGAGTTTCAGGCCTTTGAAAAGACCTTCTATAAGTAATAATACCTTTACCCTGACGACCGCATGGAGAAGATAATAGGTGGCAAACAGATTGCTTTCAGCGAGGAAAAAATAACTTCCAGCGAGAGAAAGGACAGTTCCGGCGAGAGAAAAGACAGTTCCAGCGAGGGAAAGGATAGCCTTTCCGCCGCTTCCGGCTCGCTCGGACCGGACAAACTCGCAATTTCCCAATGGGCGGAAGATGACAAACCGAGAGAGAAACTCATGACATTGGGCGCTGATAGCTTGTCAAATGCCGAGCTGCTCGCCATACTTATCGGTTCCGGAAGCAGGAAAGAGAGCGCTGTGGATCTGATGAAAAGGCTGTTGGGAGACTGTGAAAACAACCTCAACGCCGTGGGAAGAAAGAGCATAAGCGAACTTATGAGGTACCACGGAATAGGCGAAGCCAAGGCAATAACTATCCTTGCGGCTTGCGAACTGGGCAAGAGACGCGAGCATGAAGAGCATCTCAAGCGGAAAGATCTGGGCTCTCCGGACGCCATTTACCATCATCTACTGCCACGGGTGCGCGACCTTGACGTGGAGGAAGCGTACATAGTGCTGATGAATCAGAACTTCAAACATCTGAAAACGCATTGTCTTTCCCACGGCGGAATCACCGAAACAGCGGTCGATGTGCGCGTTATCATCCGCGAAGCACTGCAGGTAAACGCCACGATAGTTGCCCTCGCACACAATCATCCGAGCGGAAACCTGAAGCCAAGCAAGCAGGATGACCAGCTCACAAGGCAGGTACAGGAAGCCTGTAAGGTGATGCGACTGCATTTCCTCGACCATATCATCGTCACGGATGGTGGATATTACTCCTACAGAGACGAGGGACGACTTTGACATCAGAATGGAATCATCCCGGGAAAGCCTGATTTCACTGCGACCGGAAGAACACTTTCCGAAGACAAAGGATCGGATTTCTTAGGATCAAGGAACAGCTTTCCCGATATAAAGGAACAGCCTTCCCGATATAAAGAAACTGCCTTCCCGATATAAAGGCACAGCCTTCTGGATGTAAAAGACCACTATTCCGGACGCTTTCGCACCGCAACCAATTTACAATACGACCGAAACAAGAACAATAAAGAATATGACCCAACAAGAGAAATCACAGATAGAAGAGAGAATAGTCGATGTACTCAAGACCGTATATGACCCTGAAATTCCAGTAAACATCTACGATCTGGGGCTGATCTACAAGATAGACCTCAGCGATGACGGCACTCTCGACCTCGATATGACCTTTACTGCGCCATCATGTCCTGCTGCCGACTTCATCATAGAGGACGTTCGCACGAAGGTAGAGGCGGTAAATGGAGTGAAAAGCGCAAATGTCAACATGGTGTTCGAGCCTGAATGGGACAAGTCCATGATGACAGAGGAAGCTCGTGTGGAACTTGGTTTCGACTAAAGACAGCGCAACATTCTTCTGTTTGCAGTGTGATTTTTGTCTGATAACAGCATTTTGCCGGACTGAAAATATCATTACACAAAACCGATAACAGCATTTTGCCAGACCGACAACAGCATTTTGCCAGACTGATGACAGCACAATGCCAGACAGATGACAGTAGAACAATCGACAGGCTACAGTATAATAAAGGTGAAAATATGCAGAAAGAAGCACAGAAACGAGGACTAACATATTTCCTCTCAGATGCACATCTGGGATCATTGGCAATCAAAAGCCCACGCACTCACGAGCGCCGACTCGTGCGATTCCTTGACGAAATCAAGGACAAAGCGGCGGCTGTCTATCTGCTCGGCGATATGTTCGACTTCTGGCATGAATACAAATACGTCGTGCCAAAGGGCTTCACGCGCTTTCTCGGAAAGCTTTCAGAGCTTACCGACAGCGGTGTTGAGGTGCATTTCTTCACCGGCAACCACGACATCTGGGACTATGGTTACCTGGAAGATGAGTGCGGAGTGTTCATCCACCGCGGTCCCTGCACGCTTGACATAAACGGAAAGACCTTCTTTCTTGCGCATGGCGACGGTCTCGGCGACCCTGACAGGAAGTTCAAGTTTATCAAAAACATATTCCACAACAAGACCTGCCAGTGGCTTTTCCGCAATGTCCTGCCTACAAACGTCGGAATGAAGTTCGGACTCAACTGGGCAAAGCACTCCCGACTCAAGCGTGAAGGAGGCAAAGAGCCACCTTATATGGGCGAGGACAAGGAGCATCTCGTGCTTTTCGCCAAAGATTATCTCAAGACGCATAAGGACATCGACTACTTCATGTTCGGGCATCGCCACATCGAGCTCGACCTTATGCTGACCCGCTCCACCCGCCTTCTCATCCTCGGCGACTGGATATGGCAGTTTTCCTACGCCGTTTTCGACGGGGAAGGTATGTTTATGGAGAACTACATTGAGGGCGACAGCAAGGTGTAAAGCCACGTCAAAACCTTTGTCCCTGATACCTTTCCAGAGAGAACAGCCTCCCGATTATCCGGACACACATTAGTTTTAATAACCCAATAAATACCAAGAAATGAAAAAGAAAACATGCATCATCGCCATAATGGCTATGGCATTCGCCAATGCCAGCGCCATTGACGTGAACACAATCCGCACAGCCGGACCGTTCAGTATAATGGAACCTTTGGTCATGGACAGCATCAATGCCGCCCAGCAGAAATACTCTGCTCCGAGCATTCTTGACACCCACGTCTCTCTTGACCTCGTGAAAGACGGACTCGTGCGCAATCTTACAGGCATTTCAGCACGCTCTGCCGGCGGTGCCGTGGAGAAAAACGGCAAGGCAAGCTCAAGGAAACTGATGCTTGCAGGCTTCACTTTCACCCTGTCAAAGTACACGAAGGCTGAAGTGAAGGTATCTGGTCCAAGCCAATATGCCATCTATGTCAACGGCGAAGCGCACAGCGGAATGACTGGTTTACAGCGTGGAAGCTACGATGTAGTGATAAAATACGTCACCGACACTGCCGACATAAAAATTTCCGTCAATGCAGAAGACGAGAAAGCGGTAGCCCTTACCGACATCAGCGGCGAGCAGACACCGCTCCGTCCTTTCACTTTGGCGGACAATATGGAGATGAAGCACTACAACAGCGTGAAGGTTTCACCAAGCGGAAAGTATGCTATTGTGGGCAGTTCATGGTTTGATTCCGAAGGCGCATCACAGTACAAGACTGTGCTTGTCGAGTCTGCCACGGGCAAAGAGATCCGTCCTATATACTACAACCCTGTGTGGATGACCAAGTCTGACCGCTTCTACTACACCAAGCAGGAGTCCGGCAAGACCCAGCTAATCATCGTTGACCCAGCCACTTTCAATGAGGAAGTGCTCTACGACAACCTCCCAAGCGCCAGCTTCACCATGTCTCCTACCGAGGATTACATCATTATCTCAAAGGTAGTGGAAGGTCCAAGCAAAGAAAACGGCGTATATGAAATCATCAACCCTGAGGACCGTCAGGCAGGATGGCGCGACCGCACCAGCCTTTCCAAGATGGATCTCGCTACAGGTCTCGTGCAGCCACTCACATATAATGATAATAATGTATGGCTGATGGACATCTCAAAGGATGGACAATACATCATATTCGGAATGCAGACCCAGGACCTCAGCAAGCGTCCTACCCTGGAAAGCTCCGTATATCGCATGAATGTCAACACCCTTGAGACAGAAAAACTCATCGACAAGGATGGCTTCATCAACAATGTAAGCCTCATCCCAGGCACTGAAAAACTGGCTATCGTGGCAAGCGCAGAGGCATTCAAGGGCATAGGACGCAACCTTCCTGACAACATGACTCCTAATATCTTCGAGCATCAGTTGTACATCTTCGATATTAAGACTAAGAAGGTAGATCCTGTCACAAAGTATTTCAACCCTTCTGTAAACACCGTATTCGCAGCTAACGCATCAAATGTATATTTCACTGCCGAGAATGCTGACTCCGTAAGTCTCTACCGTCTCGACATGAAGACATACAAGATACAGGCTGTCAAGCAACCTTGCGAAGTCATCAGCGGCTGTGATCTCTCCGATAATGGTTCCACATTGGTATATTACGGCAGCGGAGCTTGCGTAGCACCACGCCTCTATTCTCTCAACACCAAGAACCAGAAGGTGGCTGAAATCGGCGACATCAACAAGGACAGGATGGCTGAAATCAAGATTGGCACTTGCGAAGCATGGCGCTTCAAGAGCAAGAACGGATATGAACTCACTGGCCATGCCTTCATTCCAGCTGACCTTGACCCTAACAAGAAGTATCCTATGATTGTGCATTACTATGGTGGTTGCTCTCCTACATCGCGTCGTTTCGGTGGTGGCAGCCATTATCCTGCACACTATTGGAATGCTCTCGGCTACGTAGTACTCATCGTCAATCCTGGCGGTGCTTCCGGTTTCGGTCAGGAATGGGGTGCTCGTCACGTCAACACAGCCGGTGAAGGCATTGCTGAAGACATCATCGAGGCTACAGAATGGTTTACTGACACGCACAAGTTTGTCAACAAGGACAGAATCGGATGTGTCAGCGCATCTTACGGTGGCTTCATGTCACAGTTGCTCCTCACCAAGACTGACCTCTTCGCCTGCGGTATAAGCCACGCTGGTATCTCCGACCACAGCAGCTATTGGGGTGAAGGTATCTGGGGTTATACATACAGTGAGGTAAGTATGGCGAACTCTTATCCTTGGACACGTAAGGACCTTTTCGTAGATCGCTCACCTCTTTTCAATGCTAATAAGATACATAAGCCATTGCTCTTCACCCACGGTTCGGCTGACACCAACGTGCCAATCGGTGAGAGTATCCAGATGTACACAGCCCTCAAGCTCCTCGGTGTGCCTACAGCATTCATCGTAGTGGAGGGTGAAAACCACGGTATCATGGACTATCACAAGCGTATCAAGTGGATCAACTCTATGCTTGCATGGTTCGACAAGTACCTGAAGGACGAGCCAGCATGGTGGGATGCCATCTATACTCCTAAGAAACTCTAATCTGGTTTTCCACAGAAAATAAAGGGAAAGCAATGCCGACAGCATAGACTTTTCCACAGAAAATAAAATGAATGCCGTCTGATTATCTCGATTTTGATATTCAGACGGCATTATTTTTGGGGAAAACAACACCGTAATTGCAGAAAAATTGCAAAACCAGAGCATTGCTGTCAATATGAAGAAATAATCCCCAAACAGGGCAAAATGGATGTCTTCCTGCCTATTTTAGATGATTTATATCAATTTAATGCAGAAAGTCGAGAAATGTTTTAGAAAAATTTGGAGGTTTCAAGAAAAAGCAGTACCTTTGCACTCGCAATTAAGCAACACGCCAATTGCAACACTAAAATAAGGTGCCATAGCTCAGTTGGTAGAGCAACGGACTGAAAATCCGTGTGTCCCCGGTTCGATTCCTGGTGGTACCACCCAAGACCAAGCCTGTAAAGATTCCTTTACAGGCTTTTTTGTTTCTATATCTTCCTTTCTTCATCTTTTCATTTCACATCCACAACCACGAGACTATAGCCTACCAGAGGCAAGCATTCTCAACAAAGGAAAAACAGAACAAAAAAGCGAGAGCAAAGCTATCATATCGCAATAACTTAGCTTTCACATTGCAAAAGCATAGTTATTACCTCCTAAAAGCATAGATATTACCCTGCAAAAGCATAGCTTTTACATCCTAAAAACCATGCTTTTATAACACTCTGATTATCAATATATTGTAAAAGCATATCACCAACACCTTCCACAAACAGAAAAATAGGACAATTCTCAACCAAAGCAGCCACTGTACCAACGGCTTTTACCGTTGGATGCAAGCAAGAAAAAAAACTTCTCCTTCCACCTTTGTATAATGAAATAAAATTACTATCTTTGCAGACGGTACTTACAAACACAGCTACAAACTATTACATTCAACTATAAAACTAAACCATTTAACTATAAACTAACGGAATGAAACTCCATCTATCTACACTTTTAGGCATCGTATGTCTCCTTTTCACAGGCATAATGCAAAGCTATGCTGACACCACTTCACCAAGCACGTTGCTCTGGTACAGCCAACCTGCCAAATGCTGGCTCGAAGCTATGCCTATAGGAAACTCCAGAATGGGCGCTATGGAATATGGTGGCACAGAGTGGGAAGAACTACAACTCAATGAAGAAACTTTCTGGTCGGGCAGTCCTCACAACAACGACAGCAAGACTTCTGCCAGCAAACTGGCGGAGGTAAGACGACTCATCTTCCAAGATCAGGAAGAAAAGGCAGCCGAAATTATCAATAAAGACTTCGTAGTAGGTCCCCACGGTATGCGCTACCTCTCTCTCGGCAGCATGAAACTGCATTTTGCCGGACACGAGAAAGCCACCAACTATTACCGCGACCTCAACCTGGAGACCGCCACTGCCACCACCAGTTACGAGGTGGAGGGAGTGAAATTCTCACGCACCACCTTCGCGTCTATCCCCGATGGTGTCATCATTATGAGAATAAATGCCGACAAAGCCAACGCCATCAACTTCTCCCTCGGCTACACAAGCGAGATGGAATATAAAGTGGGAGTTAAGAAAAATACGCTCACAGCCACGATTAAAAACGAGGGACAAGAAGGTGTCCCTGCCGGACTCACTGCTCAGTGCGTCATAAAGGTGCTGACTGACGGCAAGGTGATCGGTGGAAAAGAGGATATAAGTGTGGAAAACGCTTCGGGAGCGACCATCATTATCAGCGCGGCAACTAATTACATCAATTATCACGACATATCAGGCAATGCCCTGAAGAAGGCTGAAGCGCTTATTGCAAAAGCCACAAAGAAAGGCTATAACAATATTCTTTCCGATCATCTGAAAGCCTACAAGGCACAGTTTGACCGCGTGCGCCTCACTCTTCCTGCTTCTAAAGCATCTAAATCAGAGACAGCCAAGCGTGTGGCAGACTTCGCCGTAAACGGCAATGACCAGGCTCTCGTGGCGCTGATGTTTCATTTCGGCCGCTATCTCCTTATCTCTTCTTCCCAGCCAGGCGGTCAAGCCGCTAACCTGCAGGGCGTATGGAATCAGAAGAAAATGGCTCCGTGGGACAGCAAATACACCATCAATATCAATACGGAGATGAACTATTGGCCTGCCGAAGTGACCAATCTGCAGGAAACAGCCGAACCTCTCTACAGCCTCATACGCGACCTTTCCGTCACCGGAAGCGAGACAGCAAGCACCATGTACGGCTGTCGTGGATGGATGGCGCACCACAATACCGACCTCTGGCGTATCTCTGGACCTGTAGATGGTGCCACCTGGGGAATGTTTCCTAATGGCGGAGCATGGCTCTCCACTCATATTTGGCAGCATTATCTCTACTCTGGCGACAAGGATTTCCTTCTGTCCTACTACCCTATCCTTGCCAATGCAGCCCGCTTCTATCTCGACTATATGCAGAAAGATCCACGCAATGGCTGGCTCGTAGCCGTGCCTTCTGTCTCTCCAGAGCATGGTCCGCGAGGAAAGAATACGCCTGTCACAGCGGGATGCACTATGGACAATCAGATTATCTTCGACGCTCTCCATCAGGCTCTTGCCGCTCTGCGCATCGTGGATGCAGCGAACACCGCCTTTGCAGACAGCCTCAGCAATGCCATAAGCCAGCTTCCGCCGATGCACATCGGACAGTACAACCAGTTGCAGGAATGGATTCAGGATGCTGACGACCCGAAAGACGAGCATCGCCACATATCCCAGCTCTACGGATTGTACCCAAGTAATCAGGTTTCACCTTACTCCCACCCTCTCCTTTTCCAGGCTGCCCGCAACACATTGCTGCAGCGTGGCGACATGGCTACAGGCTGGAGCCTCGGATGGAAGACAAATTTCTGGGCAAGAATGCTGGACGGAAACCATGCCTACAAGATCATTTCCAATATGCTTCACATCCTTCCAAATGAGGGACAGGAGAAGGACTACCCTGACGGACGCACCTTCCCAAACCTCTTCGATGCCCATCCACCATTCCAGATTGACGGCAACTTCGGTGTATGTGCCGGCATAGCGGAGATGCTTATGCAGAGTCACGACGGTGCTCTGCACGTTCTTCCAGCCCTCCCTGACGCATGGAGCGAGGGAGAAGTGAAGGGATTGCTCGCCCGTGGCGGCTTCGTAATCGACGCTCTCAAGTGGAAAGCCGGACAGTTGGATTGCATCACCATCACTTCCCGACTGGGAGGAAACCTCCGTCTGCGCTCTTACGTTCCACTGAAACTGGCTGACGGCACGGCATTGACTCCTGCTTCAGGCTCCAATTCCAACGCTTTCTATGCCACAGCTGACATCAAGGACCCTGTCATCAGCGACAAAATCACGCCTCAACTCCCTATTATATATAAGGTGTTTGAATATGATGTGGAGACGAAAGCCGGACAGACGCTCTCATTTGTCAGGAAATAAACCATAGCAATACTATAAATCCATAGCGACAGCCCCCACACCCTGTCCATCAACGACAGCAAGACCAATACAGCAAAGCAGCCCTCCACCATGCGGTGAAGGGCTGCTTTCTTCGTCTATACCTGCCACATTTTGCTCTTTCAAGTGTAAAAGTTTGCAAACAAAACAATAAGACAGCAATTGCTTTCAATTCGTAACACATTGCCACAACTTTAGTATCACTTTATAACATTATGTTATTTGTTTTATTGTTTTACTGTCGTATTGTTGTATATATTGCATTTTTGCTATACCTTTGCAATCAAAATAAAGCATTTGCTATCACTTATGATATTCACAAAGCTGATTTACTTTCAACTTAAGAGATAGACATAACGCAGGATAACGCAGGATAATATAGGATAACATACAACAACACAAACACAAATTGAATTATGGCAGAAAACAAATTATTAAGGGTACTGGGACTCAAGGAGTCCATCAGTATGACCATCGGCACAGTTGTTGGCGTAGGACTGTTCACATGTGGTTCTTCTCAGATAGGACTTGTAGGTTCGTGGATTATCGGACTCACATTCGTATCACTGCTCATTTCAATATGGCCTTGCCTCATCTATGGCGAGATGTCTGCCGCATTGCCTGAAGCCGGCGGCACTTACAATTTCGCAAAGCGTGGACTCAACCGCGTATGGGCTAACATGGCTGGCTGGCACTACATTGTCTCCGTAGTGGCTATTGGTGCTGGCGAGACGCTGGCTTTCTCCAATTATTTCACCATTCTCATGAGTGCGCTTGGCATAGACATATCCTGGCTCGACCCAAGAGTCATAGCCTGTGCGCTGGTAGCCATATTCCTTGTGCTCAATTACTTCGGCATCAAGCAGTCAGGTAAGGCACAGACCGCATTCATTTTCTTCTTCTGGGCTTGCAGCATCTGCTGGTTCCTGTATATGATTCCAAAGATTCACCTCGAATATTTCGGCGGAATAGCAATGGACAAGATGCCTCCTTTCAAGGAATTGATGTATATCTTCGGACTCGTATGGTGGTGTTACACTGGTTTTGAGACCTGTGTATCCGTCGGAGGTGAGACCAAGTTCCCTCAATACACCTTGCCTCGCGCATTGAAGATTTCCGTTTTCCTCGTATTTGCAGTCAACGCTTTGTTCCAGTGGTTCCTCGTAGGACTTATCCCTCACGACCTTTATGGTCTCCTGGCAAGTGCTGATGCTCCTTACGCAGAAGGTCTGATGGCTGCCGGTTTCATCGGAACGCCTATCATCCTCCTCTGTGTTGCCATCGCTTTCGGAGGCGACCTCTCCACCATCAACCCTGGTATTGCAGCGCCAGCACGCTACATCTATACCATGGCAGAGGACAGTTCACTGCCTTCCATCTTCGGAAAAGTGCACCCTAAGTACAAGACTCCACACTATGCCATCATCCTCGTCGGAGTAATCAACTTCATTCTCATCGCTACAGGATCCATTGATTACATCGCATCCGTATCTCTTATATCTCTCGCAGTATGCTATATGATAGGATGTCTGGCTTATATGGGACTGAAAAGGAAGCTCCCAGACCTGAAAAGACCTTACAAAGCCCCTTACGGAGTGCTCGGTTGCTATGTCACCATCATCGTCTATATCTTCATGATATTCTTTGCTGACAGCATGGCACTTGCCACTGCAGCCATACTTAGCGTGGTATGTATCATCTTCTGGTACTTCTATACACAGCATAAGCACAACTATATCCCTACTCTCGAAGAGGAAATAGGAGATGTAGTAGAGCCTACAGCAGCAGAAAAGGCATCAATGGACAGAGAATATGCCATCTGGAAATGGAGCACCATCGTCGTCACAGTCATCTCTCTGGCGATATACTTCATCCCGATGTTCATTTAGTTAGTTAATATTATACTCTGATGCTCATGATCCTTGATGTCAAGGCTTTACAACAAACCACAGCCACCGGAACTGAACAAATATGACAGCGATAGCGGACAGCGGAGCCTTCCCGTCAAGGAAGCATGAGTTGGAGTTTCACTTGGATTAGTTTATATGAGATACAGGATAACACTTGGCGATACCAGTTACTCGTTTCGTGACCTCAAGGATGTCATGGCGAGAGCCACTCCGCTAAGGTCGGGAGACGAATTGGCTGGCATTGCCGCTCACTCTATGGAAGAGAGGATTGCGGCAAAGATGTGTCTTGCCGACGTTCCTCTGAAGCAATTCCTTGAGGAACCTCTCATTCCATACGAGAAAGATGAGGTGACACGCCTCGTCATTGACACGCATGACAAGGAGGCGTTCAGCGAAATAAGCCACCTTACCGTCGGTGATTTCCGCAACTGGATACTCAGTGACGACACCACAAGCGAGGTATTGGCACGTGTTTCCAAAGGTATCACTCCCGAAATGGCGGCCGCCGTGAGCAAGATAATGCGTAATCAGGACCTCATGCTCGGCGCAAAGAAATGTATTGTCATCACTAAATTCCGCGATACTATAGGCTTGCCGGGCAGAATGTCCGTCAGATTACAGCCTAATCATCCGGTGGATGACATGAGAGGAGTGGCTGCAAGCATCATCGACGGACTAATGTATGGCAGTGGCGACGCTGTCATTGGCCTCAATCCTGCCAGTGATTCCCTGCCGGTATTGACCGATCTCAACTTCATGCTTGATGAAATAATACAACAATATGAGATTCCGACGCAGAGCTGCGTGCTCACTCATGTCACCACTTGCATGGAAATGATAAAAGCAGGCGCCCCTGTTGACCTCCTATTCCAAAGCATTGCCGGCACGGAAGCCGCAAATGCTGGATTCGGAATCAGTCTGAAAATGCTCGATGAAGGCTATGAAGCCGTCAAATCACTGCATAGAGGCACGGTGGGAGACAACTGCATGTACTTTGAAACCGGCCAGGGCTCAGCGCTTTCTTCCGATGCCAACTTCGGCGTAGATGAGCAAACTTGCGAAGCCCGCTGCTATGCTGTGGCACGAAGGTATAATCCTCTGCTCGTCAACACGGTGGTAGGATTCATCGGTCCTGAGTATCTCTACGATGGAAAACAGATAACTCGTGCCGGACTGGAGGATCATTTCTGCGGAAAACTTATGGGTCTGCCGATGGGATGCGACATCTGCTATACCAATCATGCAGAGGCTGACCAGGACGATATGGACAATCTGCTCACGCTCCTTGCCGCCTCTGGCGTCAACTATATCATGGGCATTCCTGGCGCCGACGACATTATGCTCAACTATCAGAGCACATCTTACCACGATGCTTTATTCGTAAGAAGGCTCCTCGGCAAGCGTCATGCACCAGAATTTGAGAAATGGCTGGAGAAAATGAGTCTGATAGACGATAAAGGAAACTTGCTTCCAGCAAAGAATACACATAAACTAATAGGTATCGAAGAAATGGAGGTAATACATGGATAGAATGACATTGACACCCAAGAGCCATGATGTTTCTATATTGAACGACCCTTGGCTGAAACTGAAAGAGTTTACCGATGCACGCATTGCATTGGGAAGAACAGGATGTAGTCTGCCTACAGACGAGTGGTTAGGATTCAGTTTGGCACATGCACGTGCCAGAGACAGCATCAATATGCCTTTCGAGCGCGACAAGATAGCACGGCAATTGCACGACATTGACATGGATGTGGTCTATGCAGAGAGCAGCGCTTCCTCTCGTGCAGCTTTCGTCAGACGCCCTGACCTCGGAAGACATCTGAGCGATGAAAGCCGTTCTCATCTGGAGAAAATGGACTATAAAGGCGCTGATGTCCTCATAGTCATTGGCGATGGACTGTCCAGCAAGGCCGTACATAAGCAGGCCGTGCCGCTGATAAGGGAGTTCTTGCCTTACATGAACGAACTGGGCATGAGCGTAGGTCCTGTAGTTCTGGCAAAGGAAAGCCGTGTAGCACTCGGTGATGACATAGCCGAAGAGATGCACTGTGGACTCGTGGCCATGCTCATAGGTGAGCGTCCGGGACTTTCTTCACCTGATAGTCTGGGCGTATATATGACTTACAAGCCTTTTGCAGGAAGGCTGGAGAGCGAGCGAAACTGCATTTCAAACATCCGACCGGAAGGATTATCTTACGAGAGAGCTGCCTTCAAGTTGGCTTGGCTCGTAGAAATGGCTTATGAAAAGAATGTAAGTGGCACCGCATTAAAGGACCGCAGTGACAATCCCGACTGCTATCACATACTGAAGCCACATCGCCCACACCTTCTGGCTGTTTAGATATTACATTATAATTCCATTCCCATTTGCCTCCAAAAGAAACGATATTACAGTTTCTTAATAAAGGCTATTCAATCTTTTATCTATAATCTCTTGACCTAAAAAGGCCGCCTGAGCGCTCTGAAAGGAGTGCCCAGGCGGTATGCTTTATGTGGTATATGGTTATGCTTATGCTGTATTTGATGATTGCTTGTGCATTATACGATGATTATCCAAACAATATCAGACCATCATAACATGCAGAACAGCATGGAAATTCTGACTTATTGGACCGACATACGATAACCGTCATCGTCAGGAAGCCACCTAATCAAAGTCGAGATATGGCGTAAGCTTGGCGATATCTTCCTGCGTAAAGGAGGGAAGACGATGGAGATCAGCGACTGATTTGAGTTTTCCCTTTAGGCGACGATACTTCTCTATGTCCTTAGCATGAAAGTAACGCATATATGGATGCTTAGCCATCGTGCGGACATCATCATGATTTACGCGGATTTTCTTCAGTTCTTCTTTCGGTTTTACGGTGATATCAGCGGATTGCTTGCCTTTTTTTGCCGTCAGAGAAGCATTGCTTGCGAAAGCATTAGCATTGATATTGGAGGATGATTCCTTAGCTTTCGCATCGCCATCAGTATGCCCTGACGCTGCAAAAGCCGACTTACCATCCTGCTTTCCCACTCCCACTTCCATGTATTCGAGTGCCGTTTCGGGGAAGCCTTCTATCTCAAGGAGCTGCTTTGGCGAAGCAAAACCGCCAAGACGAGCACGCTTTCTCACTATCTGACGAGCATAATATGGCCCTATTCCCGGCACAGTCATTAGTTGGGCAGTGTCTGCTGTGTTGATATTTATATGCTCCCCTTTACGCAGTTTCACAGGATAATCATAATGATGGCGTGGATATTCCTCCCTAATATTGCCGTAAACGTCAGCCGCCATCACCTCTTTCTCAATGCAAATGTATGGCTCCAGGCGCTTGTATTGCTTGAGAGTAAGGCCGTAAAGGCGGGCAAAGTCAGTCGGTTTGCGGTATCTTCCTCCTGCTGCACGATACTTATATATATTTCTCACCTGCCAAGGACGAAGCCCAAGGCGAAGAAATTGCGTGCTGTCAGCGGTGTTTGGGTCGAAAGGAAATAGTTCTCCCTGCTTTTCAGGCACGTAATAATACTGCTTTTCCTTGGCTTTATACTTGCTGTAGCGGTGCTCCCGACGGCTGAAAGCGTTGGTCTTGTCTTTCTCCACATTGCTTATGCCCGTCAATTCATTTATGAACGGGAAAAGCATAATGCAGATAAGGGCACCCGCAAAGAGCAATATTATGGCGTCACGGTCGCCTTTCTTGAATGGTTTCATCCGAATAGTACTAATAGATTAAGGTGTTTTCAAAGGTTCGTGTCACTTACATCTGAGGGCATCATCTGAGAGTTCAGAGGGCAAAAGCGTGGATATTGGAGACTGAAGCCACCTTTTTCCCTTATATTATGCCAAACTGATGGAGGAAGATAGCGAGGATGGCAAGCGGACATACGAAGCGTATCATCAGATAATATGCTCCGAAGAAGGTGCCTTTCAGTGTGCCCCAGTTGGTAAATTCTGCCTTTACTATCTGCTTATCCACTATCCATCCGAGGAAAATACAGGTGAAGAAGCCTCCGATAGGAAGGAAAATCTGACCTGTAATGAAGTCAAACCAATCGAAGAGTGACTTTCCTGCCACGACGAGACAGTCGATATTGGAGAGTGAAAGACTGGATATCACTCCGAGAATGATGCTTCCTGTGGTCACGATAGCGGCGGCACGAGGGCGCGATATGTGCAATTCCTCCTGACAAAATGCCGTCGTCACCTCATTGACTGATATGAGAGAAGTCAGCGCCGCGAGCGACATCAGGGCATAGAAGGAGAATGATATGAGCACCTGAACGAACGGAATGGCTCCGAAAGCCTGCTGGAAGACATTAGGAAGCGTGATGAATATCAGTGACGGACCGCTGTCAGGACTCACTCCTACCGAGAATGCTGCAGGGAAAATCATCATTCCTGCGAGGATTGCCACTACGCTATCGATGACAGAAATCTGCACTGCCGAGCCGGCAAGATTGGTCTGACGGGTGAAGTAAGAGGCGTAAGTGCAGACACATCCCATAGCTATGCTGAGCGAATAGAATGATTGTCCGATGGCACTTAGGAAGACATCCTTATTGATATGGTCGAAATCTGGCTTGAAAAGGAATGTAAGTCCCTTGTCTGCATCAGGCAATAGGCATGCCGCCACTACGATAACGAGGAGCAATATGAATAATAATGGCATGAGAAGTTTTGATGCTTTCTCGATGCCACGGCGCACTCCGCGGGTGATAATCCAGTGAGTGCCTCCCAGAAAGATTATTCCCCAGATGATTGGAGTGACAGGATTGGTGGAGAAATCCTTGAAATACTGGACGAATGAGTCTGGAGTTCCACTGAGATCTCCTGTCAATGATGCTACGGTATAGTTGAGACACCATCCTGATACGATGGAGTAATATCCGGAGATAAGGAATGATGTGAACACAGCGAGGAAGCCTATTGCCATCCATCCCTTTGCCGTTCCCATGCGTCCGTATGCTCTTGCAGTGTTGCTTGCGCCGTGGCGACCAACAATAAACTCGCTTACCATGCACGGAATGCCTATCATCAGCACGCACAAAGCATAGATAACGATGAATGTAGCGCCACCATTCTGTCCGGTCATATATGGAAATCGCCATACGTTTCCGAGTCCTACAGCACTTCCTGCCGTTGCCAATATGATACCAAGTTTACTTCCGAAGTTCGCTCTTTCTGTCTGTTTCATTTGTGTGGTTGTGGGTTATGGGTTTTTGGTTGTGGGCTTTTGGTTAGTTTTTTTTTGGTTAGAATGTGGATGCCAACTGTGGGTTTATCCCACTATATGATAGACATTCCAGCACCAATAACCTACAATCTATATCCATTTTCTATTCATTCGTTTGCAAAATTATAAAAAAATGTTTACTTTTGTGCACTAATCAAAAGCAAATATGAATAAAATCATAGAAAAAGTAAGAAATTATCCATTTTCTTGCGTTATCATCGTCGGTATTTGGACTGTGTGCATGACTCCTATTCCCGAAACTCCACTCGACGAAATAAGCTTTATCGACAAGTGGACTCACTTCGTAATGTATGGCACTCTGACCATTGGTATCTGGTCGGAGTATATTTTCAGGCATAGAAAAAGCAGACTCTTCAGTTGGAAAAGCCTGCTTTTCTGGGGCATGATATGCCCTATAATAATGGGCGGACTCGTGGAATTAGCACAAGCCTACCTAACTACTTATCGCAGTGGCGACTGGTTTGACGCTCTCTGCAATAGTCTTGGAGTCCTTCTGGGCTGTCTTATCGGTATTCTTCTGGTACGGTTTCGCGCCACTGAGGATAAGGATTGACAAGGAGATGTGAGTTGTAGAAATGGCGATTTCCTGTCACTTCAGGACCTAAAAACAGCGGTTTCTCAAAGTCTTCATCCTCTGTTTTTAGTTCAACTTCGGCAAACAGCAGTCCGTCATTGATGCCATGAAACTCATCCACCTCGAATATATGCCCTTCATAAGGCACAATCCATCGTGTCTTGTCAATGACACCACCGACACAAAGCTTGAACATCTCATCTGCTTCCTCGACAAGAATCTCGCGTTCAAACTCAAATCGGGACATTCCTCCATTGTGGGAAGGTCCTTTTATCGTGAGATACGCCTTGTCATCACGCAGCCTTATCCTGACAGTGGCTCCCTTACACGCCATATATCCCTGACGGATATGCGAGTGGGAGGAAGCCATTGCCTTATAGGAATCGTCTTTTCTTACCAGGAATTTGCGTTCTATTTCTTGCATTATACCAAGCAACTGAAACCAGCGAACACAACTCCGAGAGCGATAAGAATACCGATAATCCACATAATTACCTTGTTACCTTCAGCCTCTTGCTTCTTTGCATAGGCTTCACGCTTAGCGTTTGACTTTGCTTTGTTCTGACTCATAGTTATTGGTTTTATAAATTGTGTTTACTTAATTCTCGCACGCCACTTGTAAAAAAATATCAATAAATAAAAACAAACAAATATATTTTTTCTTTTATTCCTTTATTTCTCTCTGTTGATATTTTATTACTTCCCCACGGCGGTGGGGACTTAAGGGGCTTGTGTGACTGCTTTTACTCATCCACCACAGGGAATTCCATGAGATAAGCCTTGATGAAGCCATCGAGCTTGCCATTCATCACGCCATCGACATCGGAGGTCTGATAGTTTGTGCGATGGTCCTTTACGCGCTTGTCATCAAAGACATAGGAGCGAATCTGGCTGCCCCATTCTATCTTTTTCTTTCCAGCCTCAATCTTAGCCTGCGCTTCCAGGCGCTTCTTCATGGCGCGATCATAGAGCTGTGACTTAAGGAGTCGCATGGCATTTTCACGGTTTTGCTGCTGCTTACGGCTCTCCGTGTTGGCAATAAGGATTTCTTCTTCCTCGCCAGTGTCGGGGTCTTGATACATATAACGGATACGGACACCGGTCTCCACCTTGTTGACGTTCTGTCCTCCAGCACCGCTTGAGCGGAATGTATCCCAACTTACGCGAGCAGGATCGACATATACCTCGATGGTATCGTCAATCAGTGGTGAGACAAAGACGCTGGCAAAACTGGTCATTCGCTTACCTTGCGCATTGAAAGGACTTACTCTTACGAGTCTGTGGACACCGCTTTCGCTCTTCAGGAAGCCGTAGGCATACTCTCCGCCCTCTATTTCCATAGTGACAGACTTGATACCTGCCTCATCGGCTTCTTCGAGATCGCTGATAGTGACCTTATATCCTTTTGCCTCAGCCCAACGCATATACATACGCCAAAGCATGGAAGCCCAGTCCTGAGCCTCTGTGCCACCAGCGCCAGCATTGATTTTCAGCACGCAGTCCATAGGGTCTTCTTTCTGTCGGAGCATATTTCTCATCTCCAGTTCCTCTATGGCATGGATAGCTCTTTCATAGCTTTTATCCACTTCTTCCTCCGTAGCCATCTCGTCACGATAGAACTCCATGGCGAGTGCAACCTCGTCAGTAGCGGCACGCACTTCATCATATCCGTCAATCCATCGTTTGATGTCCTTGACAAGTTTCATCTGTGCCTGTGCTCTCTCCGGGTCTTCCCAGAAATCAGGCGCCTGAGTACGAAGGTCTTCCTCCTCATACTCCATCCTCTTCTTATCAATATCGAGGTACTTATGCAGCGCTTCCGCGCGGTCTTGAATATCTTTTAATTGATCTGCTGTTATCATATTCAATTACAAGACCCTCCCCCTGCCCTCCCTGTAGGGAGGGAGAAGTTGGTCTCTACTATTGATTTATTCTACTTATATTCTATATTATATTATTTTTTATATTCCCTTTATTCGCAAGCAGCAAGTGTAACCACTACCTCCCTACAGGGAGGGCGGGGGGGGAGGGTCTCCTCTACCCCATATACGGAGGACTTTGGGAGGGTCTCCTCTAATTGAAATAGGCATCTATTTCATCTAAGACTCTATCCAAATCAAAGAGGACTTCCTCATTGGAGAACCTCATTACATGGTAACCCATCTTCTCCAGCCACTGTTGCCTGACTTCATCATCATGCTGCTGCACCCGTTCAGAGTGGTAACCGCCATCCACTTCAATGACAAGACCTTCTTCCCTGCATAGGAAATCTACGATATAGTCACCGATAATGTGCTGACGAAGGAATTTCCTTTCCGTTCTATTAGCTCGCAACTCATCCCAAAGCACACGCTCTGCAAGGGTCATATTTTGCCTATTCTTGCGTGCAAACTCCTTTAACAATTCATACCATGCAGGGTCAGCCGTCTTGTATGCCATTGTGATAAGACCCTCCCCCTACCCTCCCTGTAGGGAGGGAGAAGTTAGTCTCTACTATTGATATTTTCTAATTATATTCTATTTATATTACTTTTTATTACATTCCCTTGATTCGCAAGCTGCAAGTGTAACCACTCCCTCCCTACAGGGAGGGCGGGGGGAGGGTCTCCCCTCTAATCCTTATACATCTCTTCGATGAGAGAAGCATAGTGCTTGAAGATCACTCCGCGACGAGTCTTGAGAGTATTGGTCAGTTCTCCGTTCTCCATAGTGAATGGCTGGGGGAGCAATCTGAACCTCTTCACCTGCTCATATCCTGCAAGTCCCTGCTGGAGAGTCTCCACTCTTTCTGTGAGCATCTTGAGAATCTTCGGATTATTGCACAGGTCCTCACGGCTGGAGAATGGGATATTGTACTCCCGGGCGAAGTCTTCGAGAAGATTGTATGCCGGCACTATGAGCGCGGAAACGAACTTTCTCTCGTCCGCCACTACCACTGCCTGCTCTACATATTTATCCACCAGGAGCTTAGCCTCTACTGCCTGCGGAGCCACATACTTGCCATTTGACGTCTTATATAGGTCCTTGATGCGCTCGGTGAGGAAGAGTTCGCCGTTCTTGATGTATCCTGCATCGCCTGTACGGAAGAAACCATCCTCGGTGAAAGCATCTTTATTGAGATCATCGCGCTTGTAATAGCCCTTGGTGATGGTAGGGCCCTTGAGGAGAACCTCATTGTTGTCGCCTATCTTTATCTCGATTCCGGAGATTGGATAGCCCACAGAGCCGATGGTGAAAGGTTCGCCTTTATGGTCACAGGTGACTGTGGCGAGGCTCTCGGTGAGACCATATCCCACCACCATATATATGCCTATGGAGTGGACAAACATCTCCACTTCAGGTGAAACCCTTGCTCCTGCCGTCGGGAAAATATTGGCATTCTCCAGTCCGAGCTGCTTTCTGACGAGCGAGAGGACAGTGCTGTTGGCTAGCTTGTATTTCAATGACAGCGTCAGAGGCGGGCGCTTGCCCATTGCACGGTACTCTATGTTATACTTTCTACCAGTCTCCAGCGCAGCGAGGAACATCTTGCGCTGCATTCCGGAAGCCTTTTCAATCTTTTCCTTCACGCCTACATACACCTTTTCCCAGAATCTCGGGACAGCGGACATACACGTAGGATGCGTCTCACGCATGGACTGCTGGATGCGATGCGGATCGGTATTGACGATGACCGTGGCACCTTCAGTGAGCGCAAGCGTCATCCATCCGCGCTCGAAGATATGCGTTATAGGGAGGAATGTGATGACTCGGTCGTTCTCTCTGAGGTCCACGCACTCGTCGTTCGCCTTCAAAGCCGCATGATACTGGCTGTAGGTGAGCATGACTCCCTTGCTTGCGCCTGACGTGCCCGATGTGTAGAGGATATTCACGAGGTCGTCTTCGTTTGCCTGTCGCCAGATATTGTCCAGCTCCGGCTGTCTCGGCATACCGTCAGCCAGTTTCAGAAAGTCCGTGAAATAGATGGATGAAGTGTCATGCGCCGCCTTTATGACGTTAGCATCATATATGACGATGCGCTCCAGAGTATGGCAAAGAGCCTGCACTCTCCGCGCCTTGTCATACTGCTGCTGCTCTCCGACGAAGAGAATCCTTATCGAAGCATCATTGATGACATACTGTATCTGCTCTTCACTGCTCGTGGCATAGAAAGGAATGGTGACTGCCCTCACTCCGTAAGCGCCGAAATCGGTGAAGATATACTGCACGGAATTCTGCGAGAACACGCCGATGTTCTCCTGAACCTTCACTCCGAGATTGAGCAAAGCATTTGACACACGACGGGTATAGTCGGCAAAAGCGTTCCACGTAATCTGTTTCCACGCCGTCGTGCCGAACTCCTGGTATTCGAAGACCACCCTGTCCCCGTACTTTTTCGCCTGCTCATAAGGCAACTGAGAAAGATGACATCTTGTCTGCATTATGACTTCTCCTTTAATTTTTCAAATATATGCAAAGTTACATAATTCTTTTGAAATAAGATACTCAATAGTTCTTTTTTTTCATATTCATCGTCAAAAAGCCCGCCTTTCATGCGTTTATATGGTAAAAAATGTGTAAGTTTGCAGTCTAAATCGCATTCTTTTTATGACAACACAGCAACTTACACTTGACGCAGTAACGCTCCTGAAGCGTCTCATAGCCACTCCTTCCGTAAGCCGTGACGAAGAAAAGGCGGCTGACATCATGATGGAGGAAATCGGCAATTACGGTTTCCCTGCCATCCGTGACGGCAACAACATCTGGATTACCGACCCCGAAATGCGCAATGACCGCCCTACCCTGCTGCTCAATGCGCACATCGACACCGTGAAGCCCGTGGCTTCATGGACGCGCGACCCGTTTTCACCTGACATCGAGGGCGATACGCTCTACGGACTTGGCAGTAACGACTGTGGCGGAGGACTCGTCTCCCTGCTTCAGGCATTCCGTTTTCTCGTCACTAAGCCTCGCCTTTACAACCTCGTCTATCTGGCTTCATGCGAAGAAGAAGTGTCAGGCATCAACGGCATACGTCGCGTCATCGACAAGCTCCCTCACATCGACGTGGCTATAGTGGGCGAGCCTACGGGTATGGAGCCTGCTGTGGCTGAAAAGGGACTGATGGTAATAGATATGACGGCGCACGGCAAGTCTGGTCATGCCGCACGTGGCGAAGGCATAAACGCAATATATGAGGCACTGGATGATATGCTCTGGGTGCGTGATTACAAGTTTGATAGAGTCAGTGATTTTCTTGGTCCTACGGTGATGAACCTGACTGTGGTCAACAGTGGTACACAGCATAATGTCATCCCTGATGAATGCCGGATGGTGATAGACGTGCGTTCCAACGAGAACTACGACAATGAAGAAATCTTCCATTTCATAGATGAGCACACTAAGTCGGACTGCAAGGCACGCTCCTTTCATCTTCGTTCGTCGCACATACCGCTGGACCATCCACTGGTCCAGCAGCTCATCTCCCTGGGCAAGCATCCTTTCGGCTCGCCAACGCTGAGCGATCAGGCCCTCATGCCGTGGCCTTCGCTCAAGTTAGGTCCCGGTCAGTCATCGCGTTCCCACAGTGCAGACGAGTTTATCCGCATCTCCGAGATAGAGGATGCCATCGGGACTTATGTCGGATTGATAGAAATAGCAAATTAACATCTTGTATGTTAGACCGTATTCATATAACCAAATGAGGTCCAGCCACTCCATTTCTGGTGGTTGGACCTCATTTTTTTGCATTATGTCGTCAAATCTATAATCAACTGCTCTATCTGTGTTTTCAGAACAGGAATGTCATTCTGAATTGTATTCCACAAATCAACAGGTTCAATAGTATAATAGCCGTGCACCAAAACATGCCTCATAGCTACCATTTCTTTCCACGGCACTTGAGGATTGTCAGCTTGAAATTCTTTTGTCAACATATAGGAAGCCTCCCCGATGATCTCCACAAGTTTCACAAAACCATAAAAGACCACAGGATCATTTATCACGACTTCCCGATTGTACTTCGCTTGATTTTCAAGTAATATATTGCAAGCCTGAAGGATATGCTCCAGTCTTCCACGATCTTTAACCTTCTCTCTCATAAATCAAAATCTTGTCATGGTTAGCCGACTTGCGAGCAAAAGGCAGAAGGCGCCCCTCCTCTATAAGGTCAACGGACTTGTTGATGGCTTTCTCCAGATTGACTATAATCCTTGCAATAGTCATCAATGAGAAACTGCCATCTCTCTTATATCTCACCAACAAGTCAATATCACTGTCAGAATGCTCCTCGCCACGAGAGCACGAACCAAAGAGCCATGCCTTTTCTACAGGCTGACTTGAAAGACACTCACGTATCTTTGGCAGCAGTTTTTGTATCTCATTACTAATCATAAGCGATAATATTTGACTTACAAGAGCAAAATTACAAACTTTCTTTTATATTTCCAAATATCCATTGCTGTTTTTTTGCTGAAGCATAAATAATCAACCAACAACTATATTCACCCATTCCCAACCGCCAAAAGGCAACCTGTCACTTTGACAGCATATTCGCGCATTTGCTTACATTTTGACTTTTCAAGATGCGGCGAGAATGAAATATTTGCAATCGGCTTGGCATTTGGCTTCAAATATGGGAAAATTTCACGATTTTCATATATCATTGATTGTCAACACGATATGATTTCACGAATAAAAAACTGCGATTTCACGGGACGAAAAGACAGGTATTACAGTGTAAAAGCTATGATATCAGGACGCAATAACTATGATATTAGGACGCAATAGCTATGATATTAGGACGCAATAGCTATGATATCAGGAGGTAAAGCCTATGCTTTTGCAGCGCAAAAGCGATGGTATTACGCCACAAAAGCATAGTTTCACATATTAAAACAGGCATTTCCTACTTGCGAAAGCCGATTTTCAGCGGTTTCATCGGTAAGTTTCCCGCCAAAAACGGCTTGCGGAGAGGAGAAAAACAAATGACAAAATGTCACGAAAAAAGCCTTATAGCAAGAAAGCCATATATAGAGGGAGAATCAGAGTTTGTGGTGCGGTGCCCACATTTACGTCCCCTAACTTGATGGCATTCATCACATGATACTTTTCCGGATTTGCAAGAATGGTCTTGGCACTTTTGATATTTCCGTTGCTTGCCTTCACTTCTACCAATGTGCATTCACCATTGTACCTTGTAACAAAGTCAATTTCCAAACCCGAATCTTTACGGAAATAATAGAGTTTGCGATTATTCTTGCCAAAGATGTCAGCAACCAGATTCTCAAAGACAGCACCTTTGTAGCCATAGAGATTGCCTTGCAGAATGTCTGCTGCAGTGCCCTGCTCCAGCATACTAATGAAAAGACCGGTATCTGCCATGTAAACTTTGAACTGGTCGGTAATGGCATTGCCGTCAAGTGGAAGCTCCGGAGAATGGAGGTTGTAGCAACGGCGGATAATTCCGGCATCTTCTATCCATTGCAGACTGCCCTGATAATCACGTCCTCGTCCATTTGAACGCACTGTAGCGTATGCGAATTTCTTGTTTTCCTTACTCAACTGGCGCGGTATAGACTCGAAGCACTCCCTGATGCGTGACTTGTCAGCTTGTGGAGCATATTTCAGCATATCCACCTTATATTCTTCTATGATGGATTGCTGCATCCTCAGAACATTCTGTATGTTGTGTGTTTCAATGAAAATGCTCACAGCCCTTGGCATTCCACCTACTATACAGTATTGCAGCAACAACTGACGCATCCTTTCGTGTATCGCTTCTTGCACTGGAGTCTTGTCGTCCAGACAGCGACGCAGATATGCTATTGTAACGTCCTTGATTCCATTTGCCCAGAGCCATTCCTCAAAATCCATCGGATACATGTCGATTATCGTCTCATAGCCTACAGGTATCGGAGCATCAGAAAAAGCATTTGTATGATAACCATTTACACCCAAAAGCGAACCGGTACCTATGACATCATACCTGCCATCCGTCTTGAAGAACTTCAAAGCAGTTCGAGCACGTGGGCATTCTTGTATCTCATCAAAGATGATACACGTCTTGCCAGATACGAAATTAGCATCCGGTATCAAGGAGGAAAGGGTCATACAGATAGTATTTATGTCCAATCCCCCATCAAATACAGACTTGTATTCTGGATGCTGGAAGAAGTCAAGATAGACTACATATTGATAATTCTTACGGGCAAAATCGAGTACAGAGAATGTCTTTCCACATTGGCGGCATCCTTTGATGATAAGAGGCATTTTGCTGTTATCACTCTTCCATTTGGTGAGATATTCCTCTATTTTCCGTTTAAGCATCTGTTTCCTAATATCTTATAACATTTATTACTAATGGCCACGCACGTTTTCCAAGGGACTTTTCACGAAGCCACGCACGTTTTCCAAGGGACTTTTCACGAAGCCACGCACGTTTTCCAAGGGACTTTTTACGAAACCACGCACGTTTTCCAAAGGACTTCCCACGAGACCACGCACGTTTTCCAAGGGACTTTTCACGAGACCACGCACGTTTTCCAAGGGACTTTTCATGAGACCACGCACATTTTTCAAGGGACTTTTCATGAAACCACGCACGTTTTCCAAGGGACTTTCATTTGCAAAGGTAAGACTTTTGCCGAAATCCTCAAAATATTTCAGTATAAATATGTGGAAAATGTCAGATTGCAAACTTCTGTCCAACAATTTGACGGCGGTGTCTAATTATTGGACAGTTCGTTTGATAAGGTTTTTTATTTAATGGCTTGATTATCAGGAGAAGTGCTGTTTTGGCACGGCTAATGTCCTTATAATGCCAAAATGAAGAATATTATGAAAAGAATAGGAATATTGATAGGATGGATGGTCTGGGCGACTGGAGCCTCGGCTCAAAGCTGGAGCCTTGACGACTGCATGAAATACGCCGTGGAGCATTCTACAGAGGTAAAGCGGGAGTCTATTAACGCCCGCCAGCGCAAGCAGGATTACCAGCATGCTGTGGCAGGATTCCTGCCTTCCGTATCGGCAGGTGTGCAGGGACAGTATGCCTGGGGACGAAACATCGACCCGGAAACCAATACTTATAACAATGTAACGACATTCAACAACTACTACCAGCTTTATGCCGAACTGAATGTCTTTGATGGTTTCGCCACCATCAACGCCTTGAAGCAGGCCAAGCTGAGCCGGGATCATTCAGTCACAGCGATGCAGAAGATTCAGGATGACCGAGCCATCGACGTGATGCAGAAATATGTGGATGCCGCCTATGCTGAAGCAAGCATTCAGATAGCAAGCGAGAAACTGAACGAAAGCAAGCGGATGCTGGCTAAGATGCAGCGCCTGTATGAACTGGGCGAGAAGGGTCGTCCGGATGTGGTGCAGATGGAATCGCAGGTGGCGGAAGATGAATACAATCTTACGCATCAGGAGAATGTGGCAAGACAGAGTCTGCTTGCCTTGAAATCAGCCATGAATTATCCGGTGGATGAAGAACTGAAATTGAAACTGAAATCAGGAAATAAAGAGGCTCCAGTTTCTTGTGCAAACTCCGAAACCGTTTACCAGGGCTTCCAGAATATTTCTCCCGATTTGAAGTCGGCAGAATACGAAGTGGAGCGGGCACGGTATGATTACAAGATAGCAAAAGGCAGATTGCTGCCATCACTCTCTCTCGGTGGCGGCATTTCTACCAACTATTATAAGAATCTCTCTCAGAAAGGGCAATACGATGGGTTTGCCTCGCAGTTTCACAACAACCAGGGCGAATACCTCGCATTGACCCTTTCCATACCTATTTATAATAGCGACCGCTGGCACAGCGTGAAGAAGGCACGCAACGACTGGCAACTGGCGCAGGTGAACCTGGAAGAAACCAGGCGCAAGCTTCACGACCAGATAGCTCAGGCGGTAATGGATGCAAAGGGTTACGCCAAGGAGTTGCATCAGATGCAGAAGAAGGTTGCCTCCGATTCGCTCGCCTATCACATGTCGAGCCGGAAGTTTGAAGAAGGAATGCTTTCCACCTTCGAACTTCATACCGCAGCCCAGACGCTTCTGGAAAGCAGAATCAAGGAACTCCAGATGCAGATGCTGCTCATCATCAAACAGAGACTGGTAGGTTATTATCAGGGAGAAAATTTAATAAGATAAACAATTATGGATATTAAGATAGAAAAGAAAAAATATCTCGTGCCTCGCAAGTACTGGGCATGGATTGGCGGAGGAGCGGTTTTGATCGCAGTCCTCATTTGGTTGGGATTGAGCAATTTCTCTTCCACTCTGAAGGTGGATAGGAAGGGATTGAGCATCGGAACCGTGGAGAAGGCGCAGTTCAACGATTATGTTTCGGTGGATGGACAGGTGGTTCCTATCTCCGTGGTGCAGATCAGTTCCGAGGAAGGCGGTATCGTTCTGGAGAAAGTGGTGGATGAAGGTGCCCACGTGAACAAGGGCGATGTCATCGTGAAACTGAGCAATTCGAATCTCGACCTGGAGATTCTGAATGCCGAAAGCGAACTTGCCGAAAAGCAGGACATGCTTCGCAATACCCAGATTTCGATGGAGCAGGACCGTCTGAACAATAGCAACGAGGAACTGTCGCTTTCGCAGGATGTCATTACCAAGCGCCGTTCCTATCAGCATCAGGAGGCGTTGCACAAGGAAGAACTCAATTCGCGCGAGGAGTATCTCAAGGCTAAGGAAGATTACGACCTTGCCGTCAAGAAGCATGCGCTCATCAGCAAGCGATTGAAGAAGGATGCACAGCTCCGCCGTTCGCAGATGGATCAGATGGGCGATAATCTGGAAGCCATGCAGAAGAATGTGCAGCTGGTTCGCCAGCGCAAGGAGAAGCTGAACATCCGCAGCACCATTTCGGGCGAAATCGGCTTGCTCGATGTGGAGCTGGGACAGAGCATCCAGGCTGGACAGAAGATTGGAGTCATCAACGACCTCAGCGATTTCAAGGTGCAGGCGCAGGTGGATGAGCATTACATCGACCGGGTAAAACCGGGACTTACTGCCACTTTCGACCAGAACGGCAAGCATTATCTCCTGCAGGTTCGCAAGGTTTATCCCGAGGTAAGAGACGGCAGGTTCCGCATCGACTTCATCTTCAAAGGTGTTCGCCCTGGCAATATCCGAACCGGTCAGACTTATTATGTAGATTTGCAGCTCGGTCAGTCGAAGCAGGCAATAATTATCCCAAAAGGCACGTTTTATAGTGTAACGGGCGGTCAATGGATTTTTGTTTTAGACAAGAGTGGCAAGAAGGCTTATCGCCGAAAGATCACCATCGGTCGCCAGAATCCTCAGTATTATGAGGTGATTGAGGGCTTGGAGCCGGGCGAGCAGGTTATCGTTAGCGGCTACGAAGCTTATAAGGACAATGAAATTCTAATGTTAAATTAGAAATGTTAAATTGGGGCATACGCCCTTACAATAATATATCTTATGAATCATATTATTAACGCATTCAAGAATCTGCCTCGAAGGGGTCAGCACAATTTCGTGAAGATCTTGTGTCTGGCGCTCGGATTGGCAATCAGTTCGGTAATTATTGCCGAGATTTATTTCGAGCAGACTTACGATACGTATTTCCCAGGATGGGAAAGGACGTACCAGATTTCAGAAGTGGGCAGTATGCCAAGCTTCAATGGTAGTAAACCTTTTAGTTTTAACCAAACATCCGGAGCGATTGCCCCTGGTGTGAAGGATTATGCTCCAATGGTAGAGGCTGCTACAAGATTTGTTGATATGGATAAAGAACAATGCAAGTTGGAAAATCAAAACAGCATAGAGGCTAACGTTTTGATGGCAGACAGTTGTTTCTTTGATATTTTCCCGCAAAAGGTGTTGATGGGAAAGGCAAAGGAAACTTTATCTCGCCCGCTATATTGTATGGTTGATTCCAAATTGGCAGAGCAAATGGGAGGAAATGTGGTAGGCAAGCATTTTACGATTCCTGAATATCCAGGCAAGACATTCACTATAGGTGGCATCTTCGAAAACTTTCCTTGGGGCGCATCTCTGCATAACAGACAAATTCTGGTGTCTTTATGCAGTATAGGAGACCTTTGGGGCTATGATGGCAGAAATCAATGGGTGGGAAATGACAACTATTTCTCTTACATCCGTTTGGCGAAAGGACATGAGATAAGTGAACTTCGTCCTTACATCACAAAGATGAAGAAAGACCATTTTACTGCAGAGGTGACTCAAACGCCTGGATTCACCCTTGACTATGAATTTACTGTACTCAGCGAGGTGTTTACCCAGAATTCTTATATCAAGATGATGGGATGGATAATGGGAATTGTCGCTTTTGTCCTTCTTTTCACTTCTGTGATGAACTATCTGCTTATCATCGTAGGAAATCTCGTGACTCGTTCTCGTGAGATGGCAGTCCGCAAATGTTATGGTGCAGAACCAAAGAATATTCATGCCATCATCTTTTCCGAGGCTTTGGTGCATGTGGGGTTGGCGGTAATCCTTGCTGCTGTTCTCGTGTTTCTTTGCAAGGGAACCATCGAGAATTTCCTCTCTGCCCCGGTAAGCACGTTGGTGTTCAATCGTGGCAGTTGGATATTGGTTTCCATCTGTTTACTGGTATTGTTGGTGGGTGGATTGGTTCCAGGTTGGCTTTACAATAAGATTCCCGTTGCCATTGCTTTCCGAGGATATAATGAAAACCGTAACCGTTGGAAATTAGCTCTTTTAGGTGTGCAGTTCGTTATTTCGGGGTTGCTATTTAGTTTGCTGTTTGTTGTCAATCGTCAGTATAACTTGATGGTGAATATGAATCCTGGTTACGATTATGAGAATGTGGCTATCGTACATGTGGATGCTACCAATGGTGATCAACGCCGTCGATGTTTGTCTGAAATCAAGCGTATGCCGGACGTGAAGGAGGTAGCCTCTGCTTATTCTCTTCCGTTGGAAAGCTATGCGGTAAGTGGAAATAATGTGCAGTTGCCAGATGACAGAAAGTCGTTTCAGCTTATCCATGATGCAGGGGGAGTAGATGACAACTATTTCAGGATGATGGGAATCGACTTTGTGCAAGGTTCGTTTTTTACAGAACGTAGTGACAGTTCTCGCCAAGTGATTATTGATGAGGCTTTGGCTAAGAGATTAACTACACTCGGACATTGGAAAGATGGGGCTGTAGGAAAACGAGTTTGGATTTCTGCACATTGTAATCAGGATGAAACGATGACGATTTGTGGTGTTGTCAAGAATATCAAATACGGAACAGTTACTTCCGAGGGTGCAGAGTTCAAGAATATATCATACGTATATTTCTATGCTCCTTGGACAGCTTCTTATATGCTCGTCAAGTTCAATGATCTGACGGAAGATGCCTTGACTGAGTTGAGAAATAAGGTGCAGTCGATGTATCCGAACAATGCCGTGACGGTACTCGACTATGAATCCGAGTTCAAGGCACAGTATGCTTCCCAGCTCCATTTCCGCAACGGAATCCTGGTAGCCGGCATCGTAACGATGATTATTGCCCTCTTCGGATTGGTGGGTTATACGAGTGATGAGGTGAACCGCCGCCGCAAGGAGATTGCAATCAGAAAGGTGAACGGAGCGAAGGTGAAGGATATTCTTCGCATCTTCCTGAAAGACATCATGAAGATTGCCTTGCCTTGCATCATCATGGGCGACTTGGGGGCTTGGCTGATAGCCAGACAATGGCTCATGTCGTTCAGCGAGAAGATTTCGATGACGCCTCTCTTGTTTATTGGCGTTACGATTATCCTGCTCGTCATCATCGGGCTTTCCGTCATCATCAACTGCTACAAGGTGGCTAATAGTAATCCTGTGAAATATCTCAAGGATGAATAATTTAACATTCAACACTTAACACTTAACATTGAATAAAATGATAAAAGTAGAGAATCTTTGCAAGTCTTTCCGCACAGAAGATGTGGAGACGATTGCTTTAAATAATGTATCTTTCACAGTAGAAGACGGCGAGTTTGTTGCCATTATGGGACCTTCCGGTTGCGGCAAATCCACCTTGCTCAACATCCTCGGTTTGCTCGATAACCCAACTTCTGGAAAATATTTCCTGGGTAATCACGAGGTGGCAAACCTGAAGGAAAAGGAGCGCACGGATGTGAGAAAGGGAGAAATCGGTTTTGTGTTCCAGAGCTTCAACCTGATAGATGAATTGAATGTAGAGGAGAACATCGAACTTCCTCTTACTTACCTCAACATTCCGAAGGCGGAGCGCAAGGCAAAGGTGCAGGCGATTATGAAGCGAATGGCCATCAGCCATCGTGCCAAGCACTTCCCTCACCAGCTATCAGGTGGTCAGCAGCAGCGAGTAGCCATCGCCCGTGCCGTGGTCTTCGGTCCCAAGCTCATCCTTGCCGATGAGCCTACGGGTAACCTCGATTCCAAGAATGGAGCCGAGGTGATGCATCTGCTTACCGAGCTGAACCACGAGGGCACCACCATCGTCATGGTAACGCATAATGAGCATGATGCCAAGATAGCCCATCGCACCATCCGGTTGTTTGATGGACAGATAGTGGATGAGTAAAATTTCAAAGAAATCGCACTCTGCTTATAATTAACGATTTACGTGTACTCGTATAAGACTTTTGCCGAAATCCGCAAAATGTTTTAGTATGAATATGCCGAAGTCCGTAAAATGTTTGAGCATATTAAAAGAGGAATGTCATAAATCGCTTGGTGTTGGCCTCTTTCTGCTTCAGCTCTTCATCCATCCTCAGCATTGCCATCTTGAAGAAGAAGCGGATTAGATGCTCGTCCGTAGCTTCCGTGCGAATCATGCGGAGGGCAGAAATGTATTCCTGTCGTGCTTCGGATGGGATGATGAGGAGCGGATTATTCAATCTTAAGAGAATGTAGTTGCTGACGAGTCGTCCTGTTCTTCCATTCCCATCACGGAACGGATGAAGATATTCGTAGAAGCCATGGAAGCGGGCGGCAAGAATCATGGGATGAACGGCTGCCGAAACGATGGCTTTTTCGGTAGATTCCAACAGCTTGGGAACTCTGGCGATGAGTTCTTCGTGGTCGCCAAATACCGTGTCGCCTGCAGCCATGTCCGTGGTGGTGTATTCGCCCGGAATGGCTTCTGGAGAACGGTAGGAAAGCGTGTGGCAGGTAACCCGCCTGTTGATTTCTTTCAGAAGGTTCTCGTCGAGTGGATGCTGCGTGTTTTGCATCATGTACTCGAAGGCTTCGAAGTGATCGAGCATTTCGAAAGCCTCGAAGAGCGTCTTTCCCGCGGGAATCATCCCCAGACCTTTCTCCTTCAGTTCCCGGGTATCATCTACGGAGAATGAGTTGCCTTCAATGGCGCACGAAAAAGTAGAGAAGAGTACTTCATTGTATTTGATGTACTCTTCTCTATCCATTTTATTGATGATAAGGGTTTGATATTTGCGTCTCAAATCCTCGTATTCCTTGATTTCCTTTTCGAATGCCATAATCTTCTGTATTTGTGGGGACACAAGATACAATTTTTATGGATAAGCACCAAACTATTCTAGTAAAAAATGTGCTTATGTTATGGGATAATGATGCGGAAGGTGGTGATTTCCTCGGCCTTGTCCTGATGGAGCAAGAGGCTGTTTATCATGCTAAGGAAACATAGTTTCTATGATGTCATCCAATAAGATGAAGCAGGAATGTATAGATGTAATGTCCAACTTGAGAACTTATAAGGAAACCTCTAAGACCAATGCCTGTCCACGAAGCGATGCCGATGAAAAGCATGATGAACATGATTTTTCCTTGGGTAGGTGGAACGTAATGGTCGATGAACGCCAAGGTCTTATCTGCTATTTGGTTTAATCTGTTCGAAAACAGCAGGTTCAATTCCTGGGGTGTGAGGGTAAAATACATCCCAAACGTACAGATGCTGATATATACGCAAGTCCTACCATAGTCTGTAGAAAGACAGGTGAACATAGGTGAGAGACAGATGAAGAGATAGATGATGATTAAGAGCAGATGTCTTCTCTTGTTTGGCTCTTCTGCCTTACCTCCAAATAAAATCGTAGAGTTGACATTGAAGTATATCATACTTAATATACTGATCATGCTGAGTAATACGACAGGTATTCCATGATCTATTTGCAGGAAATTGGTCGTTAGATGATATTGCATGATTCCAGAAGTATCTCTGGCAAGGAAATCCATGACTCCAGGTGATTGTAGAAACGGGCGGGTGGATTCTTTGATGGCAGCATACGTCTCTTTGCCTCCTGCGTACAGGCAACAAAGTCCAAAAGTAAGAATAGGTAAAGTCCAGTAAATAATAGACTTGCCCAATGAGCGTGTCTTGAGTTTGGTAATCAAGATAAATAATGGAACGCTGAAGAATACAAAAGGCTCATAGCATAATATCGTAAGACAAGCCAAGATGTTGCCGATGATGAGCCAATGGGATAATTGCATCTTGCGCCAAAGCCATAAAATGAGGAGGAACGAGCATAATACCATATAGTCACGTCGCATGACAGGAATTCCGTAAAGTCCAAAAGCACCGAGCAGGTAGCTGACAGTGAGCAACCCGAGTGCATATTTTCGCTTAGCAAAGTTTCGTATCATATAGATGGCTATGATGATGTAAGCTACGAATGAAAGGATCGTAGCTATCGTTACAGGGTTGCCACCCATGCGATAGCAGAGCAGCAAGCCTTGTCCTAGCAATCCTCTTCTTACGAAACCGCCTTCGTAGTTGATAAAAAGGTCGGCATAAGCATGAAAGTTTGCTAAACTGTACTTCTTGAAAAACATAATTACATTAGATAGCAAAAACATGGCGTAGAATGCGCTCCAGCAGGCGAGAAACTTGGGGTAGGAGTTTTTTTTACCCCCATAATCTTTAAAACTTAAGATGCTCATATTGGTATAATTTATTGTAATATATTGATAAAATTCTATACTTTATTTACCCTTCCTTTTTCATCCAACAGATTAGATAATATTAGGGGATGACAATTTTAAAGGTTGTTGTCCCCTTTTCCTTGTCTTGGTGCAGCGTAAGACTTCCGCCGCTTACTCGCATGATTTGGCGGGAGAGGGAGAGACCGATTCCGCTTCCTTCTGGCTTCGTAGTGAAGAACGGGATGAAAATGTGGGAGGCTACATCATCGGGGATGAGACCGGCGTTGTTGCTCACGTCGATGATGATGGATTCCTGGGCGTTGGCGTAGGCTTGGAAACGGATAAATGCCTTCTTGCTTGCCGCGGATTGCAGATCCGCTGAGCGACATCCCTGCTTGTCTTGTCTTTCCTTTTCCTTGAAAGCTTCTACGGCATTCTTCAGAAGATTCGTTACTACGTGAGAGAGAAGGCTCTCGTCGGCGTAAACCAACAAATCCTTGGGAGTAACCGAAATCTCTACTTCGTGGTTGCAGAGCAACGCCATTCTTTCCAGGAATGGTTCCACATAGAAGAGAGCAGGCTGAGGCTTGGGGACATGGGTGAAGCGGCGATAGTTGTTGACGAAAGCCAACAGTTCGGTTCCCGTTTTGTGGATGGTTTCCAAGCCTTGCTTCAAGTCTTTATCCTCTGTAACCCGGGTAAGCAGAGTCTCGCTCAGCGAAGTAACCGGCGTGATGGTATTCATGATTTCATGGGTCAGCACACGAATCAGTTTGATCCAAGAATCCACTTCCTGGTTGCTCAGCTCGTGGCTCACGTCGCTTAGGGCGATGATGCGCACGTGCTTGTCTTTCAGCATGGCTTGGGTCTCATGCTTTGCCAGGTGTTCATCCTTCAGCTTTTCTTTTACCTGGTTCATGTGGGTAAGCACATCCGTATTGAGCAACCGGAAGGCTGCCTGGTTGTGCTGCAGGATGTTGTCGTGGCAATCCACCACCAGGATGCCCGTATCTACCGCATTCAGAATCTGCTCGTAATATTTCTCCCGCTCCATCTGCTCCTCTCTCGTATGCTGCAGGAAGAGCTTGATGCGGTTGAGGGATTTGTGCAGAATCTTATCCTCCTTAAACCCCTTCTCCGTAGGAAAGTTGAAGGAGAAATCCCCATTATCTATCGCATCAAAAAGGAAGGTTACCTTCTTGATGTTGCGGCGATAGTGGCGGTAGAGGCGAATGTAACCCACTATAGCCACTAGCAAAAGCACGATTATTATAATTAGTTTATAATCCATATCGCTTAATCTTATTATAAAGCGTCTGGCGGGAAATGCCCAGTCTTGCGGCAACCACCGACAGATTGCCTTCACATTCCCTGATGGTTTTCTCTATCATTCGGCTCTCCATTTCGTCGAGTGTCTGAACCTCCTCCAGGGGCTTCTCTCTTCTCTGTTGGTTTCCGCCGTCAATATCTTCGGCAGAAATCATTCCGCCATCAGATAGAATCACGGCTTTCTCGATGGCGTGCTGAAGTTCACGGATGTTACCGTACCATGGCAAACTGGTAAGTTTTTTCTCAGCTTCTTCCGAAAGACGGAGATTCACCTTATTATATAAATCGCCATATTGACGGAGGAATCTTTCTGCCAGCGGAACGATGTCTGATTTTCTCTGTCTCAGGGCAGGCAATTCCAGATGGATTGTATTAATGCGATAGAGCAGATCCTCTCTGAATTCGCCATCGTTCACCATCTGCTGCAGGTTGCGGTTGGTGGCGCAAACCAGTCGTACGTTGATGGGAATCTGCGTACTTCCGCCCACTCTTACGATGCTTCTGCGCTGCAGGGCGGTAAGGAGTTTTGCCTGAAGACCATAGGATAGGTTTCCTATCTCATCCAGGAAGATGGTGCTGCCGTTGGCAAGTTCAAACTTGCCCGGTTTATCCACTTTGGCATCAGTAAAAGCACCCTTCACATGACCGAAGAGTTCGCTCTCGAAAAGGGTTTCCGTAATGGCTCCCATATCCACAGGCAGCATTTTCTTTCCACATCTTGTGGATAAACGGTGTATTTCGTTGGCTAATACCTCTTTACCCGTTCCGTTTTCGCCCGTAATGAGGATGTTTGCATCGGTTGCGGCAACCTTTTCCACAATGCTTCTCAAATTGTTCATAACATCGCTATTTCCCCAATACATAGCGTTTTGTGCATCTTTTCCACCAGGTTTTCCACCTTTGCAGTTAATAACGTTATCCACAGCCTTGTTCTTATCCCTAGCCTCTATCAGCGTACGGATCATCTTCTCGTTTTCAAAAGGCTTCACGATGAAGTCGGCGGCACCTTCCTTGATGCCTGTTACGGCAAGTTGGATGTCGGCATAGGCGGTAAAGAGTACAACCTCAGTTTTCGGGCTGAGGCTCTTGATTTCCCTGAGCCAGTACAATCCCTCGTTTCCCGAATTGATTCCGCTGGAGAAGTTCATGTCGAGCAGCACCACATCGGGATGCTCCTCTCTCAATTTGGCTGGGATGGAGTTAGGATTGGCGATGGTGATGATGCCATAGAATATGGGTTCCAGCAGCATCCTCACCGTAGTAAGAATGTTGCGGTTGTCATCAACGATCAATATCGTTCCTTGTTTCTTAATCATGGTGCAAAGTTACGAAATATCATAGAAAAGTGGTAATGATTGTCTAATAATTAGACGAAAAAATGCCAATAGTAGTGCCAAAAATTGCTTTTTCTGCAGCTTTTAGCACTCGTTTAAACGGAGATTATCTTATGGAAAGCAGCCATTTCCAGATAGGTACTACCTCAATCTTATAGCCATCTATCTCTATCTGCGTCTGGTAGTCACGGGTGATGATGTATCCGTGATAGCCAGGAAAGGCTTTCAGGAACTTGATGAGTCCTCCTACTTCTCGCTCGTAGGTTGCCTCATCATTCAGATTATATGATACCTGGATAGCCAACTGGGCAGAAGGAATGCAGAAATCTATCTCTATATTCTTGTTGAAATAATAGAGAAAGGTTTCTTCTGTTGTGTTTCTGAATCTTCTGTTCAGCTCTATCGCTACCATATTCTCCAACAGCTTTGTTTCCCCCTGAAACAGAAACAGATTGAGTATTCCATTATCGGCAACGTATCTTTTTTGAAACGTTGCCTGTTCTGTCATAGGCGAAACCAGATTCGGAATCGGGAAGAAGAGATACGCATCTTGCATGTATTCTAGATAATCCTTCAGAGCTGGCAAACTGATGGTGTCACCAGTAGATTTCACCATATGCTGCAATCTGGTCAGGGATAAAGGCTGCATCACGCTATCGGCAAGTTTTTTAGCCAGAAAGCGGAATACTCTTGGATTACGGATGCAGTTTCTCTCCACGATGTCGCCAATCAGAATCTTCTGATACAGCGCGTTGAGGTATTCCCGCTTGTCGGGTTGCTCAAACGACTCAGCTATTCCTCCTTCGTAAAAGTAGGAATCAAAATAGTTGGATACTATCGATTTTGCCTGCTGGTTGTATTCCCAGTTTTCATCCAGTTCCACTTGATGATAAGTCAGGTATTCTGCAAAGGAAAAAGGAAAGATTTCCTTCGGAATGTATCTTCCTCCAAGTGTAGAATACATTTCCTTGCCCAGCATCTTGGCGTTGCTGCCAGTAATCATCACGCGATATTGGGAATCTGCCAGGCGACGGGCAAATTTCTCCCAACCTTCTACATTCTGAATCTCGTCAAGATAGATGAAAGGCTGTTTGCCTGGGTATAGTTCCATGTAGGAATCCAGAATAATGCCCAGTTCTTCTGCCTTGAGGGATGACAAGCGCTCATCCTCAAAGTTGACGTAGAGAATATCTTGTGCCGACTGTTCTCCTTTGTTGATTCTGGTCTGAATATCCTGATACAATAAGTAGGATTTTCCTGCTCGCCTGAGACCTACGAGTATATAATTCGACTTATCGCCGAAAAGAAAATCTCGGTGAATCAGTTTGTAGTTCGGGATGGCTACCTGCTTCTCTATGATGATATTTTTGATAATTTGCTTGTCCATACAGAAATATTTTAAAGTATACTTTGCAAAAATACGAAAATATTTCTAACTATACTTCAAAATAATTCTAAAAGCTGCTTTATTTAAGGATTTTTTATGCTTTTCTTTGGGAATATGGATAAGCTCATCCACTTCCGCTTCTCCCGTAGGGAAAGTCTGCCGGAAATCATCACGGCGCAGAACGAGATACCTATTCCATCAAAGTCGATTCCTACAATCGGCTGCTAACGTAGAAAGTTTCCTTCTAAAAAGGAAAGAAATCGGCAATTATTTCCTTTTAAAGAGGAAAGTTATCTGTTTTTATCTAAAATCTCTTTTCTACTTTAAAACATTGTACAACCTTTGTACTATCTAACCAAATCCGAGAAATCATTTGCGTTCTAATGCTCAAATCCGAGAAATATGTATGAAACTTGGATTGTTGCTATTCCATTTTTTCATACATTCTCATTGCATCTCGATGCAAGTCGTGTATCTGTTCAGCCAACCATTCTGGTGAGAGGATTCTCAATTGGCTTCCCCAGCTCATTAAATATCCAAAGAAATCTACGGTAGGGCGCATGGTGATTTCGAAGTCCATATCTGCAAAAGAAATAGCTCGGGCTTTGTTGATGGTGTTTATCAACCAAATGTATTCTTTGAATTTCGCTTGAGTTCTCATGTTATATACGATTTTATCTACATTAAGTAACGAGATTTTTGCGATTTTATTGATTTATGATACATTTCGTCTTTTAAAAAAGAACTTGTCCTATGATTTGATACAAGTTTTTCTTATCTTTCCTCTATAAAACGAAAATGATTTCCCTCGCAAAGGTAACTAAAACAAGGGAGTTTGCCTTTTCCTCGT
>CAKQPF010000017.1 GCA_934256705.1 uncultured Prevotella sp. | reverse complement strand
TTTACTCTCGTTGGTTGCAACGAGGGAAGTCGTGCATGGGGGAGTACGACAAACCTACCTGAGTAGTTACAAAATATCCTAATGAATGTTAAAAGCGTATTGTTTCGTTGTCTTGTTGTTTGAGGTGGAGGTACTGTCTTCCAGACAGCCTCGCCCATCTGGGTTATATATTCCGAGACTTCGTCCCGGGTTACTCTCGCTTCGCTCGGTATTGCCTTCCAGGCAATTCATCAAACCAACAACCAAACAACAAGACAACAAAAAAAAGCAAACAACAAGACAACTAAGCAACAAGACAACTAAACAACAAAAAAAACTAATGTCTCTGCCTTCTCACGCTGACGCGGGCAGCGGAATTGCTGTTGGAAGCAGTCTTGGTCTTTGTCTTCTTCTCCTTCACCTCTGTCTTGCGGGAGGAGGCAGAGGATGAAGCATTGCGGGCAGTGGGCTTCACCTTCTTGGTGGTCTTGGTGTTTTTTTCTATCTTGGCGATGCTGTCGAGGGAATCCTTGCGTGCCTTGTCGCCCCAGATATTCTCCTCGAATGCCTTCAGCTGAGCTTCAATCTTCTTCTGCTCTGCCTCCACGGCCTTCTGCTGGTCGCTGTTGCCATCTATGTCGTTGGCATCATTCTTCACAAGAGTCTCACCGAGCATGTTGTTGGTCTTGTAGATGGTGCCACGATATTTGTTCTTGACGAAATAATCATCCACGCTCATCATGGCTGCATTATTGAGATTGGATGTCATAATCATCTGCTTGGAGAGGAATGGCGCTATATCATCATACTTCACCCAGAAGAGCGGATATTTTGCCACGCCATCACCAAAGTCATCGGCACGGCTCATGATAGGACACAGCGCCACCACCTTGGTGTGGAATGTGGCAGTGCGCTGGTCGAAATAGGATGACTCCTTCACATAGTATGACTTCACCTCACGACTCGGTATGTCGGAGTTGTCGAGCTTCAGTTTGCCGTCCTTGCGCTCATAGAAGATATGATAATTGTCCAGAAAGGCAAGTGGCTTCACTCGTGCGTCCGCTTCAAAGGATTCATTGCCGTCGATGCGGTATTCATAAGCCGGCACCTGACCGGACAGCATCAGTTTGAACATATACGTGAACAGATTCATCTGCGATCCTACCGGCTCCACGGGATAGTAGAGTGCGGCGTTGTCGTCCTTTGTGAGGTCGAGCTCACGGTATATGTCACGGCGCCACACCACGTCCTCGTCCATCTTCTGCTGTGTAGGGAAGGACAGGAGGGCACGCTCTGTCATCGTATTGGCATTGCTTTTCTTCTGGGCTGCCTGCGCATTGGCTTTGCGACGCGCCTGTGGCTGCGCATCCACTGTGACCGATGCTAACATCATCACCGCAAGAAGTATCATCATTTTCTTCATATCAGTTGTCTTGTTGTTTTGTTGTCTTGTTGTTTTGTTGTCTTGTTGTTTGGTGATTTTGTTGTTTGGTGATTTTGTTGTTTGGTGGTCTGGTTGTTTGGTGGTCTGGTTGTTTGACTATCAACAAAACAACTAAACAACAAAACAACTAAACAACACATCAATTGAGAAGCACCTATCGGACAATCACCTCCATTGACCCTGGCAACTGTCGTGATATTCCGTCAGGACCCACGGCATGGATGCGGGAAATATAGAAGCGCTTGGATCGGGAGAGTTTGCGGAAGGTGTCCATCTGACGGGCTGAGAAGCGTGCTCCGTCGCTCACCACAGGCACCGCATTTCCCATATTGTCGAAGAAGACAGCCTCGAAAGCAGTCACCTTGAATTCTATGTCGAGCAGTCCGTCGTCGATGGCGGCACGGATGCCGTTGCTGCCCAGCAGGGATGCCTTAGGGAGGGCTCCGCCACGGAAACGGTCATTGCCCACCTGGATATAGGCGGTAGGGTCCGGCAACTTGCGCACATGGAAAGCAAACTGTCCCATCTGCACCGGACGACCGGTCTGTGTGCTCGATACGGTGAAGGTCACGTCCTTGCCTACGGCTGACGGACGGGCGATATATTTGCCCGGTCCCACCGGTGTCAGTGTGCCACCTGTCATGCTGACCGTCACTTTATTGAGCGGTACACCTGGAATGGAGACGCTCATCGGGTTGCTATATCCGGCATAGAGCACATTCATCAGGTCGGCTGATACCGTGGCTGAAGGATCCACGACGGTGTATTTCTGTTCGAAGTTACGGCGTATCACCTCGCCACCGCCATTCTGCATCGTCATATAGCCCGAAAGGGTGAAGTCGCCTGTCTTGCCTGCCACGAACTCATAGGTGTTGTTGTGCAGGTTCACCTGTCTGCCGCCGATGAATATCTTTGGCTGCTGGGTGGTATCTACCGCCGCCATCACTATCTGGGCTGAGAATTTGTCGCCTCTTACCACGGTCTGTGCATTTGGTATGACGAAAGCGGAGAGCTTGTTGACGCGGATGTCCTTCACGTCGATGTTGCTGACAAGATTATGCAGCACCTCTCCTTCGGCATAGCGCACATCGCTCTGCAGCTTGGAGAGCATGGTGATAGCAGCCGCTACCGGCATTCCTTCAAACATATACTCTTCCCAGTTCTTGTTGAGCGGATTCTTCCTGCCCTTCAGCGAAGTGGTGAGATTGGCAGAGATGATGCTACGCTGGTTTTCGTCGGTTATCATCGACAGGATGCGGTCACGGTATGCCTCGATGCTTTTTCTGAGCTTTGCGCCCTTTCCTGTGCCTGGTGCCAGCATCACGTGGTTGGCGGCTTCGAGGTCATCCACTCGGCGGATATTGTTCACATCGCCGTCCTCTCCATCCGCTTCCTTAGCAATGGCCACCTTGAGCGACTGTGCGAAATTATAGAGCGAGTCACTCTTCATGCGCACGCCGACAGCCTTGTTATACCATTCCTGCACCTTGGCTGGATTGGCTTTCATCTGCTGGTCGAAAGCGGAATATATGTTCTGGTTTTGTTTCTCCGCATTCTGTGTGGACTGCACCAGACTGTCATCCACGATGCTGAAGCCATCAAGCACCTCGCTGGAGATATTCATCGCCAGCATTGCCATCAGAACGACATACATCAGGTTGATCATCTTCTGACGCGGGGAAACTGTTCTTTTCTTTATTGCCATTTTTTATATTTAAGGGAATAGGATGTAGGGAATGGGGAATAGGAGATTACCTTTGCTACTTAGAGCAATCCACCTGGGAAAAGCACACTGAAGACCATCACTGCGTCAGCGCGATTTTTCACTTTTCACTTTTCACTTTTCACTTTTCACTTTTCACTTTTCATTCAAGAATTCTTCTGCCCAGCCTTCATAGCATCAATCATGCGGGCATAGATGGAATTGAGCTCAGCAATCTGTGCCGCCATCTTGCGGGTCTGGTCATTGATTTCATCCTGAGTGTTGATCTGCTGGGAAGCAGACTTGAGCTGCATCTCATAGATGCGGGCAATGCCGGTGAGGGTGCGGTTGAGGTTCTCCATCTCCTCTGAATCGGTGGTGATGCGCTCTGTCTGTGCTCCCACCTTGAGAAGGAGTTCGTTGAGTTCATTGAGACGATCCACATAAGTGGTGGTGGCTGCCTCCATAGCCTGAGCTGTCTCTGCTGTCACTGCTGGTGCAGGTGTTGGTGCAACGGATGTGACATTAGGGATATTATCTCCTGTTGGCACAGAAGAAACTGTAGCTTCTGAAACTGTAGTATCTGACGTTGGGGCAGTAATAGGAGCATTCACCTGTGGTGCCGCTACCGCTGCAGCCTGTGTGCCGGCTACATTAGGCACCACGCCGGCACCAATGATGATAGTGCCGCCATTGCCTGCCGGTGCTTGACTTGCCGTCACTGCATCGCCTGCAATCTCTGCACCGTCCTGTTCTGCAAGGGCAGCTGCCAGTTGGCTGTCAGTGGCGAGTTCCCTTCCGTCCTGTGTCTTGTCAAACGGACGGTCGAAAGCTGATATGAAGAATACGAACACCTCGGTGCCCATACCGATAAACAGCATGGTGTTGGCTCCCGGAAGGTGGGTCAACTTAAACAGTGTACCGAGTATGACAACTGCTGCGCCCCATGAATAAGCGTAATTCATGAACGTCTGTCCTGCCACACTGTCCATCCACTTCTGAAGGAGATAGACTATATTGAATTTGCTGTATTTAGACATCTTTTTTAAATGAAGAATTAAGAATGAAGAATGAAGAATTTCCTGTCGGATTGAGCCTTTATGCTGAAGGGGAAAACATCAATAAATAAAAACAAACAAATATATTTTTCTATTTTTCCATTATATTTATCTATTGATATTTTACATCATCGCAATGCGCCAGAGCCAAACCAATCATCCCCCAGGGGGGATAAGAGGGGGGCTTAGGGGGGGCTTAGGGACTTATTTCCTCTTGCTGGAAGGACTGGCGAAAGACCTTACGCAGCGGAAACCGATATAAGAGCGAGGCTGGTTCTGATACTCCCAAGTGCGCCAAGCGGACCTGATGAAGCTCTCCGGATCTTTCCATGAACCGCCACGAACGCTCTTCTTCTTCAGTCGGTAAGGGTCTTCTTTGGCTGCCTTGTATTCCAACTGCGGGTTGAGGTCGTTCATGGCATCCACTCCGGCTTCGGTATAGATGGTGGAAGTCCATTCCGCCACATTGCCTGCCATGTCATAGAGACCATTGGTGTTCGGCGAATAGATACCCGTCTTTGAAGTGATGAGGTTGCCATCCTTGGTGTAGTTGCCACGGTCCGGTTTGAAGTTGGCATAGAAACAGCCGTCACCATTCTTCACGTCAGGGTTGTTCCAAGGAAACTCCGTGCCGTCCTTGCCTCGTGCCGCATACTCCCATTCCGCCTCGGTAGGCAGACGGTAACGCTGGATATAGCGCGCTTCTCCGCCAAGACCCTTGAGAAGGAATTCTGTGCGCCATGCGCAGAAGGCATTCGCCTGCTCCCATGTCACTCCCACCACTGGATAGTCGCTGTAGGTAGGGTTGGAGAAATAGTTGCGCATATACACCTCATTGTCGGAATTGGTGAAGTCATTGACCCAACAGGTGGTGTCGGGATAGATATTGACGATGTAGGTGTTGAGGAAGTCCCAAGGTCCTGAGAGTGGACGATTGATGGTCTCGCGAATTATCTTGCCCTCATCATCCACGTATGCCGTGTCCTTGCTTATCATCACCACCTCGTTTGGATCCACCGTGATGTCGGTGTTGAGGTTACGATCTTCCGGACGGAGACGGTTGCGGCGAAGGGCTGCCGTGGTGTAGTCGTAGATTTCATAGCGGTAGTTCATCTGCGATGCATCGAGCAGTTTCTCGCCAGTGACGGGATTGACCTCATAAAGGCTTTCGATGGCACGCAGCTGGTCCTCATTCGGCTTGCGTGGAAGAGGCTTCTTCCAGTTGATGCGTGGATCGATAGGGTCGCCGTTCTTGTCCTCGGTTATCATATACGATTCATCGCCGCCGTATGCCGGATCGGCGAGACGGGTGCGGAGGATGCTGTCACGCACCCATATCACGAACTGGCGGTATTTCGCATTGCTCACCTCTGTCTGGTCCATCCAGAAGCCATCGACACTGATATCCTTCACCGGTGTCTGCATACCCCAGAGGGAGTCCTGCTTCTCTATGCCCATACGGAGCGAACCGCGGTTTATCTTCACCATGCCGTAAGGTGTCGGCTCATTGAAGCCTCGACCATTGCTGATGCCGGTCACCTCGCCTCCTGTGGCAGTGCTGTTCATCATCTTGCCACCGAGACAACTGGTCAGTCCCGCCATCATAATGGCTACTGTTGTCAGGAATGTTATTGTGGTTTTTATTTTCATTGACTTGTTGGTTTAGTTGTCTTGTTGTTTGGTTGTTTAGTTGTTTGGTTGTTTGTATAGTCACTTGTCATTTTGCTATCAACAAAACAACCAAACTACAAAACAACCAAACAACATATTTACAAATACCTGACGGACTGATGCTTGTTCTTGCCCTTTGGGAAGAAATTGATGTCGGTCTGGTAAGCGATGGAGATTTCATGAGAGCCATTGCCCATCGAGATGCCGTTGGTGTATATCTCGTAACTGTAACTGAGCACTATGCCCTGAAACTTTCCCGAGAGATAGACGGTGGCGGAATTGTCTGGACTGTATCCTACTCCTGCGCTCAGCAGTCTGCCTTCGTAGTCGTAGATCAGGCGGGCGGTGACATCTGCTCTGTATGCCGTGAAGTCGGTGCGGAGAAGCGCCGAGGTAGCGATGGAGAGGAATGGATTGCGCAGTCGGAAGGTGTAACCGCCGGTGAGATAAAGTGTCGGGTCTATCTGCAGTTCGTTTCTTTCTCCGAGGGAGACGAGGGGCGAATTGAGATGCTGTACGGATGCTCCGGCATACCAAGGGCCCTTGTCATAATAAATTCCGGCTCCGAGGTCGAGTCCGTTGCCATCCACTTTCGTGGTCGGGATTACGTCGTCGCCGGATTCCTCCGTGTCTGCCTTCGAACCATCGAATGTCTCGCTGAGCAGTCCTGCCTGCAGTCCGATGCCGAGGTTGCCGTCTGCCAGCCGTTTGCGATAGACATACTGCGCCGCGATATTCTGGTGGGTGAACAGACCGAGCTTATCATTCATGAAGCGAAGTCCCACTCCGTGTCGCATACCGAGGGCGTGGAATGGCATATCGGCAGAGACGTATGCTGTCTGGGGATTATGCTCGAAGCCCACCATGTCCATGGCGTATGCCAAGTTAAGATTGAGCTTTGTGTCCTTTCCTGCCGCCGCCGGATTAAACGACGTCGGCATGGCATAGTAATGCGAGAATGCCACGTCATACTGTGCACTGACTTTCTGCGAAATCAGCGACATCAGGAGTGGCAATATTATCACTATACTATTACGGTTCACGTTAATATAACGCAAAAGCCCCGAAATTATTACTTTTCCTCCGGCTATACTTGTTAAATAATGTGTAAATTTGTGGTTTTGTGGTCTGGTTGTTTTGTTGTTTTGTTGATTGACAATACTGCCAACAAACAACTAAATCACAAAACAACAAAACCACAAGCCTGCCTGGAAGGCAATACCGAGCGAAGCGAGAGTAACCCGGGACGAAGTCTCGGGATTATAATCCATGAAGGGAGCGGCTGTCTGGAAGACAGTACCTCCACGTCGGATAAATATCAATAGATAAAAACATGAGGAAAAATAGATAATGATATTTTTCTTATTTTTGTTTATTGATGTTTTTTTTCGTTCTTTCTGGAAGACAGTATCTTCGATAATTAAATCCGACAAATCCGTGGTCGAAAATAAAGGTGATAAGGAGGGAAAAAGAAAAGGCACGGAAAGGAGATTTCCGTGCCTAATAGATTGCTTGTTGCAATTTCAATATTTGCAAACGAAATACAAATAATTACTTAAGGGAAGAGGGAGAATTTAACTTACTCTTCTTCCTTTGATTGCTCATAAACTTCCTTAAGATGCTCAGCTCTTTCAGCCTTTTCTTGAAGTTCTTGAGCAGAAACATCTATCACCTTGGAATCAGTTTCAGAACCTGAGATAGTCATTACTTTAGTCTGGCGTACACACACATAAAGTTTTCCTTTGACATTTATCTGGAGAGAATCCTTAGTGAGAGATACTATCTCAGATGTGTCAGGGAAATTGATGAGAGCCATATCGCCAGTTTCTTTATTCTTCACCTGATTGAGATAAGTGAGGATGAGCATACCGTTCTTGATCTTCCAGCGAGAGAGAGGGAGATTGGCATTACCGATGGAGACAGCCTGTCCGTCAGGTTCAAGGCGCATACCATCGCCTTTACCACCAACAACCATCCACATGCCCTTCATCTCTGAGAGATTGATGGCAGAGCGGAGACTCTTGGTCTTGAGGTCTGCCATAATGGCGAGGGAGTCACCGACATTGAGTTGTCCATGAACAGCACCATCCTGCTTAGCCTTAGCGAAATTGAACACCATCTTGGTGCCATCCTCAAGGAGGACTACATTCATGGTATCGCCATTGACAGCATCGAGGCGCACATACATGGTGGAGTCTGGAGTCTCAGGAACGAAATGAATATCGCTGCCACCGCTGCATGAATTGCAGGAGGAAAGATACATGGAGAGCATCATCGCAGATACGATGAAGCAGAAGAAAGAAAATACTTTTTTCATATTTTCAATAGTTTATTGTTTTTACTCACGGGATATCCGTGGGCTTTGTTTAGCAAGACTTCAACTCAGTAAGGGGCGCTTGCTGAAAAAAATGGGGGAAGGAGAAAACTCCTTCCCCCAAATTTTATATTGGAGTATTAAAACTCTTGTTTCGGATTAGTGCTTCTTAGCGCCTGCGTGAGAAGTCTTAACGTTAATAGTACCATTCATAGTGGTCTGGATACCCCACTGGTCCTTAACGATCAACTTAACCTTAAGTTCACAGTCTGTAGTAGCAGAACCAGGAACAAGGTTGAAAGTGAGAGTTGCATCAGAGAGATTGTTTGAAGCAACACCAGTACCTGTGACAACCTTGATTGGGTCAGTACCATCAGCTGGAACCTCTACACGACCATAGTTGTTACCAGAATCTGGAACGAGCTGGCACTTGATAGATGTAATTCTGCGATCAGAGAGGTCGAACTTATTCATATTATCTGAGTAATCCTCCCAAACGAAATCAGAAAGATGAGCTATACCGTGACCAACGTTGTCAACATTTGCATTGATGGTCTTTGCACCACCCTTGAAGATACCATAGTTAACAGGGCTTACTACGCTAAGGTAGAATGTATCGTGAACCTTCTTGATGATACCATAGTAGTTGATGATCTGCTGCATCTTGAAGCGAACGCTGTCATTATCACCAGGAGCTGCACCCTTGTAATTTACACCAGCAAGAGGAACTACGTTTGTATTCTCAGACTCAACACCATTACCAGAGTAAGTGCGGATGTTCTTACAGAAGATAGTAGCATCAGCTGTCTTGTTATCACCACTAAGAGTTACATAAGTATTCTTCTTAGCATTTGGAAGCTCATTATAAATAAGCTTTGTGGTAAGATCAGTTGCAGCAAGATTATCTACGAACTTAGAGATTACGAATGAACGAGTATCCCAAACATAAGTTGTAGTAGTCTGATCTATACCAAGAACATCAGCATGAGCCCAAGCAACAGTCAAAGCCTTAGAGTAATCAGCATCCTTATCAATTACATTGAATGCAGAAGCGATACGGAGATCAAGATCATCGAGGTAAGAAGGATCCACTACGTTAACAATGTACTTGATAGAAGCAACTTCAAGACCGTTAGCAGTTGTAACGTCAACAACCTGTTCTACCTTTGTAACGCCATTTACGTTGTTTACAAGAGCAGGGTTGAATGTGAATGTTGTAGCGTCGATATCAGTATTGTCAGTCTTCTTTGTAAGTTTAACTGCGATAGAGTCTGTAGGAACACCAGATTTATCAACTTTCTTAACAGAGTCGATAGTAGCTACGCCCATGAGTTCAGCGAACTTACCGAGACGCTTGCTCTCCTCAATTACCTTACCCTCATATCTACCAGCTTTAGCCTTGATAGCATTCTGGAGTTCAGTCTTGAAGTCAACAACCTGATTTGCAGAAGAATTGATTGTCCAAGTCTTTTCAACAGTAATGTTACCGAATACAGAAGTAGAGAATACAACAGCCTCGTCAGCCTTCTCAACGATTGTACCATCATAGTTGAGGAAGTACCAATGGAGCTTGATTGGCTTGTTGATAAGATCCTCAGTGATAGAGATAGGAACATTCTTGTCGAGATCTGTGTCAGCAATAACATTCTTAGGAAGAGTAGTACCCTTCTTGATTGCGGCAGACGCACTAGCATCAACCTCTACGTATGCAGCATACACATTCTTCTTGTTCTTGATCTCAATCTTCATCTCACCAGAAGTAACGTTAGCGAACTTCATAGTGTAAGCAGTATTGCCAGCTACGTCGATACCTGGCTCAACAGCGTGAATGTCGATATCATCAAGTTCTGCATTTACAGCATGAGTTGGCTTGAATGCGAGGTCATAGTGAGAAGTTACAGTACGTGTAGAGTCACCAGCCTTATACTCAGTCTGAAGAGCGTATGCAACATAAGAAATTTCATCAGCACCGTCTGTAGCTGGACCATGAACTGCTGCACAACTTGGATTTCCAGGAACAGCATGGAATGCCTGCAAACCATCGAATGCGTTCTTTTCTGCAACACCAGCAGTAGTAACGTCGAACTTGTAGAGACCGTTACCGAGGTTCTTGGTTGCACCAGTAGCACGAGTGATAGTAAGGATAGGATCCTTCGCTGTTACAGCAACAGCGTCAGCAAGCTTCACGAGAGAGCACTCCTTGTTCTGGCTGTTAACAACCTTAACAGAAGTACCTTCGAAGTCAATCTGTGCAGGGTTGATAGTTGCATAGATGAAGCCATTGTTGTGAGCCATAAGAATCTGGTCCTTCTTGAACTTCAAGATATCGTTATCTGCAGTTGGGAACTTTACATCAGCAGCGACATCACCATAAAGAATTACGTTCTTTGTCTGACCGTTGTAGATGATGCTTGTGATGAGGTTAGAGAGGTCACCAGAGATAACGCTGAGACGAGACTCGATAGCAACTACGCGAGCGTCAACAGCCTTGAGGTTAGCAGCAACTACGTCGATAGAGTCGTTAGCCTTTTCGATATTGCCATCAAGTCTATTCACCTCTGTAGTAACACGAGAGCCGAGATCCGTGATATCAATTTTGATAGGATTCAAGCTATCCTTAACGTCGTTTCTCAACTGAGCAACAGCATCATTAACAGCTTTACGATAGTTCTGTGAAAGAGTATCAGCTACGGTATTGAGGTTGTTCTCCAACACAGCAACCTTGTTATAAAGTTCCTTGAGGCTATCAGCAACCAGAGGAAGACGGCTGTTGAGCTTATCAAGAGCAGCAGTGTGCTTCTTTGTCAAATTGTCAAGAGCTGTAATAGCAGACTCGTTTGCAGTGATTCTGCCCTCAGCTGCGGTAATCTTACCTTCAGCAGTTGACAATCTTGTATCAAGACCGTTGATCTTCTGAGTGTTAGCGCCGATAAGGTCAGTAAGATCCTTCTTAACATCACCGATAGTAGTGTTAAGCTTAGTTACTGCATCAGAAAGCTCCTTCTTTGTAGCATAGTTAGCCTTGAGGTCATTGTTGATAGACTCAGCGAAGGTATAAGCGTCATCAGCTCTCTTCTGTGCCTTCTTAACGGCATCATCAAGAGCCTTGTCTGCCAATACGAGTTCTTCAACTTTGGCATCAATCTTATTATTCAGAACCTCGTCTGCCTTCTCGTAAGCAGCAGTAAGATCCTTCTGAGCCTTTTCGAGCTCTGCCTTTGTAGCATAAGTAGTAGATACAGTAACCATTGCATCTTCTACTGCCTTCTTAGCTGCAGCAAGAGTTGCGGCATCACCATCAGTGATAGCCTTGTTAGCTGCATCGATCTGCTTCTGAAGCTCTGCATCAGCAGCCTTGTAAGCCTTCTCTGCATCGTCGATAGCCTTGTTTGTCTTTTCAATCTCAGCGTTCACGAGAGCGATCTTGTCCTCGACGAGCTTCTTGAGATTAGTGTCATTTGTTGTGATTTGTTCCTGAAGGTTCTTTACGTCATCATCGTAATCCTTACAAGAAACAAATGTACTTGTTGAAGCCACAGTGAAGAGACCCAACAAGAGTGCACTTAAAATCTTTTTTCTCATAATGATAAAAAATTAATTTATAAATTAAAAAAATTGAATTATTCAAACACATTATGGCTCGGGCATCCAGGACACCTCATAGCCAGATATTGTTTAGTTTCTTTCTTCCTTATAACGTATTTTTAAGAGTTTCACAAATTTCTATGCCTGGGGGTTTGCAGTCATCAGACCTCGACCACCCGTTTTCTCTTTCATGCTTTCGATATACCTCTTGGGTGTCATCCCTTTCAGTTCACGAAAGACATCGTAGAACGTACTTCTGGACCAAAACCCGCATTTGGCATTGATATCCTCTATGCTTTCCTTGGTGCGCAGCGCCCTTTTGATAAGGTATTCCACGCGGTAGCGGTTCACCATTGCGGTAAAGCTACATCCATAGCCTTCGTTTATGGCCCTGGAAAGATAGACAGTGTTGGTGCCGATTACCTTGCTAAGCATCTTCAATGAGAGACCTGGATCGAGGAACAAGCCCTCTTCCTCCAGACTCTGCTTTACCTTATTATATATAAGTATATACTTACCTTTGGTCATAGCACAACATTATTTGAATGCAAAGTTAGTGTTTTTTTTTAGAAAGCGTTCCATTTATTAAGACATTTATGTGCGAAATGGCGCAAATATTTATGTTTTCGGACTTTTTTATCTTTTTGGACACCGGCTTTAACACTAATTACGCTATTTTTTGTCCAAGAACATTAAAAACAGCGAACTCCCGCATCATCGGAAGAAGCCCGCCGTCATGGTGGCTGGTCCATTGCACATAGGCTTGCAGCATGAGCCAGAGCGGATGCTGACAGCCCAACTGAAACAGGGGGACACCATGACGACGGAATGGGATATACATAGCCTGGAATTACTTCTCGATGTAGAGCATTGCTACGCGGTTGAACTCATAGATCTCAAAGAGCTTGTCAGTCTCACCGCAACCTTCAGTCTTGATGCGTGAAGGAGAGATGCCATACTTCTTGACGAGGAGATCCTTGACAGCCTTGGCACGACGGACGGAGAGGTTGTTGTTGTTGTCGTGAGGACCTTCAGGAGAAGCATAACCCTTGATCTGGAGCTTGAGTTCAGGATGGTTCTTCATCACCTGTGCAGCGATAGCCACGTTCTGTGCCTGTGCAGGGGTGATGACAGACTTGTTCAGCTGATAGAATACAGCAGGGAGGTTAGGCTCAATCTCCACTTCCTTCTGCACTACCTTCGGAGCCTCTTCACAATCCTTGAGAGCCTTCTTGAGCTTGGCAATCTCGTCGAGGAGCTGTGCCATCTTTGCTGCATCGTCATTGCTCTTGTTGCGGAGGTCGTTGATGGTAGCATTGAGGGCGTCAATCTCATTCTGGTCGCACTCCACTACGTTCACGAAATGGTGTGTGCCATTGGATGTGCGGAAGAAGTAATTGATGCCGACATTGAGCTGGATGTTGGAATAGTTGATGTCCCAGTTGACGAGGTTACGGCCATTACCGTCCTTGTCGAATACTATCTCACCCTTTTCGTTGACATAGTCAGACTTTGCGCCAGCGATAGCCCATGTGATGGAAGGCTCGACATAGAACTGCCACTGCTTCTTGTCGCCGAAGTTCCAGGCGAAGTCAAAGGCGAGCTTATTGTTGAGGGTGTTACGGATAGTTCCGAGACCTGGAGTTTGAGCAGGACAACTGCCGAAATTGTGTCCCCATCCGAGGCCCACATTGCCTATAACCTCGAAATTGCGAGGCTCACCAGGGTAGCCTCCGAAGATATTGGAGAGGTTCCACTGTGAGAGGAGATTGAGCTGCAAAGCCTTGATGCCTGAAGCGTCGGTGTAGTCATTGCCCTTTACCTTGTTTCCGAAGAAGCCCTGTCCTTCAAGAGCGAAGCCGAAAGCAGGGGTAAACCATTTGCCGAGACGGATTCCGAAATTAGGATTTGCGTTCTTGAGGACAGCCTGATGTGTGGTCTTTGAAGCCATACCAGCCTCAGCACCGATGTACCAGTTGTCAGTGAACTTGTTTCCATAGAAGCCCTTAGCAGGCTCCTGTGCCGAAGCAGCCATTGCGATAGAAGCCACGGCAATCATTAAGAAAAACTTTTTCATTGATTTGTTTGTTATAAAAATGACCATTTATCTTGATTTTCTTCCCTATATTTATTTTCTTAGTTTTTGGGGATTTCGCTTGCAAATTTACACATTATTAGTGTAATTGCAAAATATTTCGCTCTTTTTTGAGCAAAAAACCAAGAAAATGGGGAAAAATGATGGCATATAGGGCGGATTGCGCCTCGCTTTCCGCACATTATCCGCCGGTAACGCGGCGGACACAGTGGCGGACTATCGGGAATTATTGCGATGGAAGTGGCGGACACAGTGGCGGGGGATTGCTATTTCCTTATGTGGATTATTGGAGGAGCGAGCCTTGGGCGGGTGGCGGTATGTGCGCTGCGTGTTGTCACGGAGGTGCTTGTGGCAGCGGCATTACGGGACGGAGCGTCGAAAGAAGCGAAGGTCTCGTAATCATAAGTCCATGCAGAACCGAGGGCGATGCTCATACATCTCTTGTAGATCATGCAGCGGCTTGGAGCATTGAAGGCACCGGAATTGTCATTCATGATGCTGTTGACCGTAGGCCGCCATACACCTTTGAGGTAGGTGTAGGCACCTTCATAGCATGAAAGAGCCTCTCCGGCATAGCGACTGTCAGCAGCGAAGTCAGCCCACCATGATTTGGTGACATCCGAATACAATGAGACATTTCTGGAGAAGCCATAGGACTGGAAGGTCTTCAGTTCGGCAGTAGCCTCAGCAGTAATGACGCCACGCTCGGAATATTCATCAGCCAGCTTAGCAAAACCATGTCCAATGGCCTCATGATGAAGCACTTCCGCAAAGCCGACGCCACCATTCTTCTGGGAATCGACCATCGGAACGTACGCCACGCTATGACCCGAAGGAATATCAGACTTCTTTCCGTCAGTGTAAAGGGCACACGTGCCGGCATAGCGGCTATCATTCAGCACCACTATGATAAGGGCATCATCGATGTTCTTCACAGCTTTCTTGGCATAAATGACAGCCTTGTCGTCATCACCGGTGATAAGAGTGCCGCCCCCAAAGACAGAAGAGAATGCCGTGGAGGTATAGTTACTGAAATAGTTATTCTTGGAGACAGCCGTCACTTCATAAACATCAAAATACTGCTGGAGGCTCTTCATAGGCTCGATATCAAAGAGATAGCCACACGCTTCCGTCATTGCCGCACGGTATTTACCGCTCTCAATATCCTTGTCGATGAAGCCATCGCCGAGCAATACGACAGGCACTCCATTGCCGAGGGAATGCTCATAAAGGAGAGTCACCTTGCCATTGGCAGAGACAGTGTCGGTGGATTCACCTATACCGGAGGCAAGTTGGGTGACATTCACTTCTATGGAAGTCAGCGTCTTACCTCTATCGAGGGAGAAAAAGAACTTTCCAGTGCGAGTAGAGGACAGGGTATTCCTGCGGATAGCTATCTTCATGGTGCAGTTATACTCCGTGTCATCATCCGAACGGGTGACAGTGCACTTCTGCATCTGGGAGTTGTCAGCGTCAAACATCAGATGGAAGTCGGTGTCATAATACACATATACCCCAGCGGAAACATCGCCATCACAGTGGAACTTGACATAGAGAGTATCACCGTCAGCGGCTGCCGTGTAGGAGGTTTCCTTCAATTTGAAGACCGGTTGCAAGGAGATAGTCACATTCTGCTTGATGGAATAGAGGGCATTCGTGACGTCGATGGTGAAGGAGGACTCCACAGGATCGTTGGTGCAGTTGAGTTTACTGGAAGAAACGATGACGGAATCAGTACCAGCCTTGCCCTGCATCGGTGCGATGGATATATCTGGATCGGAGCATGAGACGGTCCAATCACCGTTTGTAGTAAAGCGATAAGCCTGGCTACAGGAGACACCCGGGAGGGAGACTATCGCCTTATTATTAGCACTGGAGATAGAGAGCATGTCGGCGGTCTCATTATCGCACGCAGAGAAGAGAGCGACATAAAGGGCTGACAGGAGGATGGTTACGATTTTCTTTGGGGAGATCATCATTTCTTTTTCTTTCTTATTGGGGGATTATGGGGTGGATATCGGCATGGCACAGCGATGCATATCGGCGGGTAACGCCGCCGACACAGTGGCTGATGGATAGGGAGCACTGCACAAAATGCCGGCGTCACTGGGGCTGACGGATGTGGAGCACTGCGCTATGAGATGGCAAAAGTAATCATTTTCCTTTTATTTGGCAAATAAAATAACGGAAAATGTGACGGAGAAAAAAATATGACTCCTCCTGAAGACGGAAGAGAAACCAATGACGGGGACATGGATTATAGCCGAACTTGCGGACAAGAGAAGGAGAAAGAAGAGAGGAATCAATGCTCTGCCACGCAGTGTGAAGTTCGGAAAGACAGTAGCGTCGCTCCGCTTTAGAGAAGTGGCTACGATACTGATAATAAAAGAAATAGCAATCCACGAGCACCAACAATCTGACATCTTCATAGTCACTAAGAATAGAACGCTCACAACCGAGAGAGAGTAGCTGACGCTTCATGCTTGCGGTAGCGGCGAGATAATCCATCCTACTGACAGAAACCTGGTGGCTGATGGACTGAGGATTAGTGTAATAATAATAAGGAGCATCCGACTGATACACCCTCCTTGAGAGATAATAATGTATGCGCGTGGTGTTGTCATCGCTGAAATGGCGACGGGAAGCATCGTAAGGACACTGCTGGAAGAGTGCTTTTCTCGCAGCATATACTCCGTGGATATTCCATGTGAGGGACTCACGGAACGCCTCTTTTCCAGGCATCGAATCGAAGGAAATGCCCTGATAGTCACCTTCCCTACCCTCTTCATCCACGTGAATACAGCGATACAGGACACTGTCAGCATCGTCATGTTCGCGGAACACCTTCACAAGGCGGGCAACAGTGTCAGGAGCATACCAGTCATCACTGTCGAGAAAGCCTATTATATCGCCGGTAGCGACTTCCAATCCCTTGTTTCTCGCTACGGCAGGACCTTGGTTTGTGGCATTTTGGAGGAAGACAATGCGATTGTCACGACTGGCATAATCGGAGACAATGGATGCAGAACGGTCGGTGGAAGCATCGTCTATGCAGATGATTTCCAGATCGGTGTGGGTCTGGGAAAGGAGCGAATCAAGACAACGTGACAAGGTTCGCTCGGCATTATATATAGCTACTAAGATGGATACTTTCATTATTTCGGGATTTATCAGAGGGAAAGAAGCAAGTCAAAGCCACCTTTATCTCCTTATGGTCTTGTTATACATATCCCAGGACAGGAGCGAACTGAGGGCGAATGCGAGGCAAGCGGCGAACCAATAGAGGAACGCATCGACATTTCTCACTATCATCAAGGAGACAATAGCAATGATGAACTGAAGCAGAAGATTACGCATCAGGGAGGACTTGATGTCGAGACCAAACCTCAACATGCAATAGCATATCACGCAGACACAATGCAGGAAGGACGTGATGACGAGGGCAATACCAGTGCCTTCCAGTCCCCAGTTGGTGTAACCGAACACCACGGAGACCACGATGAGAACATCATATACCGTCTCCATCAGGAGATAGGACTTGGAATCGCCTTTTGCAAGGAGGATATAAGACACCGGAAGGCTCAGCGCACGGGAATACATGGCAAGTACAGCAATCTGCGTCATGCCTATGACAGGGAGGAACTTGCCACTGAAGAGCAGCGGAATGAGGACCTTCAGACAGAACATCAGAGCCACAAGCATAGGAGCAATGAGCATCAATGACACCTCTATCTGACGGTTGACAGCGCCATTCATCTTTACAGTATCGTGGCAAACGGCAGACAGATGAGGATAATAATCCGTCTCCATTGCTGCAAAGACCATTCCAGCGTATGTCATGGTAATCATATATCCGGCATTATAGAGACCTGCGAGCGAGACAGACATATCACTGAGGTAAGCACGCACAGCGAACTCAGCGCCACTGCCGAGGACACCTGCAAGGACAAAAGCGGTTCCGACAGATATCATCTTCTTGCCTTCACGCAGTTGCTTCCATGTAGTGAGGAAATGCGGAGGATAATATCGATAGGAATACCACGATGCGAGAACCATCTGAATGATACATATCAAGATGATGGACGGAATGATGCCGTCGTAACTCCATTTCAGGAAAATGGGAACAGAAACCAACAGAGCAGCAAGGACACCGAGAACACTCGTCTTAGCCAGTTCTTTCAGTCGGCGACTAGCTTTCAATATAGCAGTTTCGCCACCGGCAATGGCTGTCAACGCCACGACAATGGAGAGACAGGCGAACTGACCAGTATATTCATAGGACGAGAAAGCCCACTGGCTGAGTATGCCGCATGAGAAAAGACAGATGGCTGCACCGAGGATGGCAACCAGTATGCTCCATGAACGCAGAAGGGCGATGTGCCTTATTGTCTCCGCTTCATCACCGGAATCGATGGCTTGGGATATTTCGCGGACACCGCTCATCTGCAATCCGAAGTTGGTGGAATTCTGCAGGAAAGTGACGGCAGTGTTGTAGATGGAGATAAGACCCACGCCGAGGGGACCAAGAAGGATCGCAATCACCTTATTGCGCACGAGTCCTATGAGAATGTTCAAACCCTGAACACCCCCGAAGAGACTGGTGTATTTTAGTATATGTCGGTAACTGCTTTCTTTATTCATAGTTATAGTTGTGGTTCTTTGTAATTGCCTCCTTCTTCTATTATAACGCCGGAATGGGGAGATTAGTTCATTTGGGGCAGGATTTTTTTTGAGATATCCGCCGGTAACGCGGCGGACACGGTGGCTTTTTTGAAATGAAGAATGCGAGTTACACTTCTTTGTGAAGAGTGAAAAGTGAAGAATTGCGCTGACGCGGGATGGAGTTGCAGGTCCGTTTATTTTCTATTTTATGTCAGAATGTCACAGCAAACAGACAGAATGACAGAGGAATAACGAAAGGCACATGGTTTGAGAATGGGAATAACGGAAAGCGAACCAATAATGGCAAGCTGAAACAAGCCACAAAAACTTGCTACTATAGCAAAGAATACAAACAACAACAATAAAGATAACAAACAACAAAAAATAGGAGGAAATAATATGAATTTCGACAAATTTACGATTAAAGCTCAGGAAGTGGTTCAAGAAGCCGCAAACGGAGCACAGCGAGGCGGTCAGCAGACCATCGAGCCAATACATTTTCTCCGTGCAATGATAGAGAAAGCACAGGACGTAGTGGGCTTTCTCTTACAGAAACAGGGGGTAAACGTGCAGCACATAGCACAGGTGACAGAGAGCGAAATCAGCCATCTGCCACGCGTATCTGGAGGAAACGGTCAGTCATATCTCAGCAATGAAGCCAACCAGGTAGTGATGCGTGCCGAAGCCCTCGCACAGGAGATGGGAGATGAATACGTCAGCGTGGAGACATTCTTCCTCGCATTGCTTGACGTAAACAGCACAGCAAGCAGAATACTGAAGGATGCCGGACTGACAAAGCAGAACGTGACGGCAGCAATCCGCGAACTGCGTCAGGGCAAAAACGTGAAGTCACAGTCAGCAGACGATAACTACCGCTCACTGGAGAAATACGCCAAAAACCTCATAGCCGATGCAAGAGCAGGAAAACTGGACCCTGTAATCGGACGTGATGACGAGATACGCCGTGTGCTCCAGATACTTTCACGCCGTACGAAGAACAACCCTATCCTCATCGGTGAGCCTGGTACAGGTAAGACAGCCATCGTGGAAGGCTTGGCACAGCGTATAGTTCGTGGCGATGTACCTGAGAATCTGAAGGACAAGATACTCTACTCCCTTGACATGGGAGCACTGGTAGCCGGTGCGAAATACAAAGGTGAATTCGAGGAAAGACTGAAGAGCGTCATCTCAGAAGTCACCGGAGCCGACGGCAGAATCATCCTCTTCATCGATGAGATCCACACTCTCGTAGGAGCCGGCGGTGGAGAAGGTGCAATGGATGCCGCAAACATCCTCAAGCCAGCACTCGCCCGTGGCGAACTTCGTGCCATCGGTGCCACCACACTGAACGAATACCAGAAGTATTTCGAGAAGGACAAGGCATTGGAACGCCGATTCCAGACCGTCATGGTGGACGAGCCTGACGAGATGAGTGCCATCTCCATACTCCGTGGTCTGAAAGAGCGCTACGAGAACCACCACCGTGTTCGTATCCAGGATGATGCGTGCATAGCAGCTGTCAAGTTGTCCGAGCGTTACATCTCAGACCGTTTCCTTCCGGATAAAGCCATCGACCTGATGGATGAAGCCGCTGCAAAGCTGCGTATGGAGCGTGACTCCCTGCCAGAGGAGCTCGATGAGAAGACACGTCGTCTCGCACAACTTGAGATCGAGCGTGAAGCCATCAAGCGTGAGAATGACGAGGAAAAACTCGCCCAACTGAACAAGGACATCGCCGAACTCCAGCAAGAGGTGAGCGAATACAAGTCAAAATGGCAGCGCGAGAAGGAACTCGTCAACAAGATTCAGCAGAACAAGCAGCAGATAGAAAGCCTGAAATTCGAGGCAGAACGTGCCGAGCGTGAAGGCAACTATGGCAAAGTGGCCGAGATACGATATGGCAAACTGAAGGCTTTGCAGGATGAAATCGACCAGATACAGAGCCAGCTGCACTCCGTACAGGGTGCTGAAAGCATGGTAAAGGAGGAGGTAACAGAGGATGATATCGCTGAGGTAGTAAGCCGCTGGACCGGAATCCCGGTATCAAGGATGATGCAGAGCGAGCGTGAGAAACTGCTCCATCTGGAGGATGAACTCCACAAGAGGGTCATCGGACAGGAAGAAGCCATTACCGCCGTCAGCGATGCTGTGCGCCGTTCACGTGCAGGACTGCAGGATCCTAAGCGCCCTATAGCTTCCTTTATCTTCCTCGGTACTACCGGTGTAGGTAAGACTGAGCTTGCGAAGGCACTCGCCGACTACCTTTTCAACGATGAGACGATGATGACGCGAATAGACATGAGCGAATATCAGGAGAAATTCAGCGTGACCCGTCTCATTGGAGCGCCTCCGGGATACGTTGGTTATGATGAAGGTGGTCAGTTGACTGAGGCTGTTCGCCGCAAGCCATACTCCGTAGTTCTCTTCGATGAGATAGAGAAAGCGCATCCGGATGTGTTCAACATCCTGCTGCAAGTGCTTGACGACGGTCGTCTTACCGACTCAAAGGGAAGGACAGTAAACTTCCGCAACACCATCATAATCATGACAAGTAACCTTGGCAGTCACCTCATCCAGGAAGAGATTGGCAAGATGAACAGCGAGGATGCTGCTGCACGCGAGAAGACCCTTGAGGGATTGAAGCAGAAACTCATGGTGATGCTCAAGCAGACTATACGTCCTGAATTCCTCAACCGTATCGACGAGACGATAATGTTCACCCCTCTGACCAAGGAAGAAATCGCTGGTGTAGTTCGTCTGCAGATGAACTCCGTAAGCAAGATGCTCTCACAGCAGGGCTTCACCTTGAAGGTGACAGACAAGGCTATCGACGCTCTTGCCCAAGCCGGTTTCGACCCGGAGTTTGGTGCCCGTCCTGTCAAGAGGGCCATCCAGAGGGATGTGCTCAATGCTCTCAGCAAGTCATTGCTTAACGGCGAAGTGACGAGAGAGCGTGAAATCATCGTGGATGCCGACAATGATGGAAACATACGATTCAAGAACTAATGGGAAAAGCCCCCTGTATCCGCTGGTAATGTGGCGGATTGCAGGGGGCTTTCTTTCTTATGGAGTGAAAAGTGAAAAATCGCGCTAACGCAATTGGGGATTATTCTTTAGTGAAAAACGAAAAGTGAAAAGTGAAAAGTGAAAAATCGCGCTAACGCAATTGGGAAACCGCAAGCCGTAGAACGTATATAGCCTCCCCCTTACAGGGGGATAAGAGGGGGTCTTATTCTTCATTTTAGTCAAAAGAGACGACGGTGAGAACGCCGTCTTTCACCTTGAACTTGACATCCCAATCGGCGAAAGGCATGCCATAGATGCGGGTCGGGTCGTCGTGATATTGCGGACGAGGGTCCTGAGAGAGTACTCCACGGAGGTTGTTCTGCTGATTCTGCGTCATGAGGGCTGACACTTCATCGGGGATGACGACTTCGAGAGGGTGCCATTGCGTAGAGTCTGTGAAGCCACCTCGTGCTTCAGGATGGGCATCAACATAGGGAACATACGGTTTTATGTCGAGAATCGGCGTGCCATCCATCAGGTCAGCGCCAAGGACATGAATGACAGGAGCATCAGAAGCCTCATAGTCGATGCGGGAAATGCGGACACATGAGAGCCCGATAGGATTGGGACGAAACGGGGAACGCGTGGCAAAGACACCGAGACGCTCATTACCACCGAGACGAGGCGGGCGCACCGTGACACCACGGGCAGCGTGACGATTGGCGGAAAACTCCCATATTATCCACAGATAGTCAAACTCTTCCAGTCCGCGCACAGCCTCCTTGGAGCGAAATTCCTTCTCAAGGAGAATCGTTCCAGCAAGCTCTGGGACTATACCGCTCTGCCTCGGAATGCCGAATTTGGACTTCAAAGGCGAGCAGAAAGTAGCTATCTTCTTCATCTTAGAATCTTACATAGGTCTCCACCCACAGTTCGCAGTAGTCACTTTTTCCAGCAAATGAGCGGTCATGGACATAATTGAACTGCGGCTGGAACATCAAATTCCTGTGCAGACAGATATTAGGGCAGACGGAGTAGATGCTCTTTGTGGAAGACCATGAGGCGTCATCACGATAAACATCATACTTTAGCCAGGTCTTCAACCATGAATTACATGGAATGCCGAGAGTGGCATACCAAGCGTCAGAGCGAGCATTGCCGTTCCAGTTTCCGCCATTGTAATCGGAAATCTTATGACCTGTGGAATGTGCATACTCCGCACGGAACGACCAGTCATTCCTCTCATATCTGCCCACAATCTCGTAACGGTTGCGATTTACGGTAATGCCATTGGCGGTGAAATTGCCGGTCCATCCGAATACACCTATCATAATGCCCTTCACAGGTTGCAACTGCAGTGTGCCGGAGACATCCTTCTGCGAGTTAGCATCTCCGGTATTTATCCCCTGACCATTGCTTACCATCATCTGATAATGCAGCAGTCGGTGTCCATCCTGGACAGGAAAGAGGTCGCCCTGCACCTGAATGCCCTGGTCACGACCGCCATTGCTGGCATTCTCAGCACCGATATAGTCAGTGTGACCCGTCAGTTTCTTGGTCAACTGCGAGTAGTCCCCTACCCCGACATCCCACGGATTCATCGGGTTTTCCAGTCCGAAGGCACGCTTGAACTGTCCTATCTTGACCTTGAACTCCGGGTATTTCCTCCATTCGAGGAAGAAATCCTTCATGTGAAACTTATCATTATTGGTCTGCATCTGAAAGCGATAGGCGAAATCGCCGAGTATCGTTCCATCTACATAGAAGCGGATAAGGCGCTGCGAGAATCCATTGTTGCCGTTCTTCTGTCCTTCCTTGTCGGTGTAGGCGAATTTCTCGATGAAGTAACCGCCAATCTTCGGCACGGAAGCATAATCGGTAAGCGTGCGTCCCAACTGCTTGTCAGCAGATGAAGGCGCAAGAGAGGAGGCGAGGGAATTGTTTATCAACTCGGTGATAAAGCCCGCCGGCTCTTCGGCATCATTGGTAAAAATCTCATTTTCCACGGTATTTTCACGCTCAACATCTGCTTCCGATGAAGCATTGGCGCAAACAGCAGGTGCCAGGAAGACACAAAAAAGTAGTACTTTCTTACTCATATCTGGTTTTGAAAAATTTGGATATGAGTGCAAAAGTACTACTAATTTTCAAATATACAAAACTTTATTAAAACAATTTCCCTTAATGCAGGGAGAACTTATCGTGCTTAGTTGTAGCAAGCCTCACCGTGCTCGTAGATATCAAGACCTTCCTCTTCGATGATCTTATCGCAACGGAGACCGTGGGTATATTTAATTGCAAGGAAGATAATCATGCCCACTACGAATGAGAAAGCAGCCACTGTTACAGCTCCGAGAGCCTGCACACCGACGCTGCATTCCACACCTGAGATGGACGGGTCGCAGAAGACACCGGTAAGGATGGTGCCAAGAAGACCACCGACACCATGCACTGAGACTGCACCTACAGGGTCATCGACCTTACATACCTTATCAATAAAGGATACAGAGAGACACATTACAACGCTGACAACAGCACCGATAATGGCACTTGAACCGATGCTTACGCAGTCACAACCGGCAGTAATACCTACGAGACCTGCAAGTACACCGTTACAGAGCATTGAGAGTGATGGTTTGCCATCTACCACCCATGTGTAGCCAAGGGCTGCAAGACCACCTACTGCAGCTGCCATATTGGTGGTAACGAATACGTGTGACATGCTTACAGCGTTAGCATAACCTGTAGCTGCGACGGTGGAACAAGGGTTGAAACCGAACCATCCAAGCCAGAGGATGAAGACACCGAGGGTGCAGAGGGCAAGGTTGTGACCAGGGATAGCGCGTGACTTGCCGTCCTTGTCATACTTACCGATACGTGGACCGAGCACCATTGCACCAGCAAGGGCAAGTACACCGCCACAGAGATGCACCACTGTGGATCCCGCGAAGTCGTGGAAGCCCATCTCAGAGAGCCATCCTCCGCCCCAAGACCAGTGGCCTTCTACAGGATAGATGATAGCGGAAATAAGGATGGAATAGACAAAATACATGGAGAACTTGGTGCGCTCAGCCATTGCACCGGAAACGATTGTGGCTGCAGTGGCGCAGAATACTGTCTGGAACATGAAGGTGGCTTCGGCAGGAACGTTGGAGTCTGTACCGATGAAACCGAAACCGCTCCATCCGAAGAAGCCGTGGTCGGTGCCATACATGATGGAGAAACCGAATATCCAGAATATCAACGTGCCGCACATGAAGTCGCAGAAGTTCTTCATAAGGATATTGGCAGTGTTCTTCGAGCGTGTCAGTCCGGCTTCGACAAGGGCGAAACCTGGCTGCATCCAGAATACCAACATTGCTCCGAGGAGCACCCAAAGGGTATCAAGACCATTGACATAATCTTTCGCTTCTTCCACTATTGCGGCGAGAGGCATTATCATTGATAGTGACGTAATCATAATTATTATCCTTTCTTTGTGTTTGTGATTGGGGGGATTGACCAATGACGGTCAATAGATGTGTGTGTTTGCTTATTTCTTGTCGGCAAGAACGGTGTCACCGTGGTCGCCAGTACGGATGGAGTAACAGTCGATCATATCGCTGAGGAAGATACGTCCATCTCCCACTTTTCCCGTGTGGGCCACGTCCATAATCACCTTGATGGTAGGCTCTACAAACATCTCACGACACACAATACTGATCTTTACGCGCTCGATGACATCAGTGGAATACTGCACTCCACGGTAGATGCGTTCCTGACGGCTCTGTCCGATACCATGCACATCATGATACTCAAACCAGTCGATGTTGGAATTGAGCAGTGCTTCTTTGACATCCTGAAACTTTGTCTTGCGGATGATTGCTTCAATCTTTTTCATAATAATACATCTTTAATTAAATAATACCTGAAATTCTGTCGTTTTGTAAACTTCTGGGTGCAAAATTACTACATTATGTCAGTAAAACAATCGTTTTTCAATACTTTTGTCATTGCAAAATAATGTTTTCTTCCTATTTGTAAAGCAAATAAATTATTTTGCTTACAATTTAACATGAATTCACTATTATAACATGACAATCTGAAACTTCAGGCATATTTTTTCACCAAAACAGCAATATTATCATCGTCAATTCGACAAAAAGCAGTAATTTTGCACCAGAATTAGAAACTTCATGTCAATAACACTTTAAAAGAAAGGTAAAAGATTATGAGAACATTCAAGGTAACAATTCTCGCCATCACAGCATTGATGAGCGCAGGCACTATGAGTGCACAGGACGAAGTGGAAGCTAATGTTTCAGCCGATATCGTAAGCAATTACGTCTGGCGTGGCGCAAAACTCGACGACGCAGCCATCCAGCCTTCCGCAGGATTATCATATAAAGGACTGTCTCTGACGGCATGGGGCAGTTACGGACTGACAAGCAATACGGGCACCACAAACGAGCTTGATCTCACCGCCGCCTACTCAGCAGGCAATTTCAACATAGGCATCACAGACTACTGGTGCAACGCAGAGAAATATTTCCTCTATGATGCACACAAGACAGCACACGTGTTCGAGGCTAACATCGGCTATGATTTCGGTCCTCTCTCACTGCAGTGGTACACCAATTTCGCCGGTGCTGACGGCAAGAAGGACAACGGCAAGCGAGCATACATGTCATACATAGAACTTACAGCACCGTTCAAGCTCGGCGGTCTCGACTGGTCTGCATCCCTCGGAGCCATCCCTTACTGCGCATATAACGGTTTCTATGCAGCAAACACATCAGGCGACTTCGCCATTAACAATATCTCACTGAAGGTGAGCAAGGACCTGAAGGTGTCTGACAGTTTCACTATTCCTGTATTCGGTCAGATTGCCACCAACCCTTCCACACAGGCTGCATATTTCGTAATCGGATTTACAATTCAGCCATAAGAGGAATCCTTATATATAAATAAGGTGAAAAAAATACGGACAATAAAGCAATACAGACACAATTCACTTGGAATTTTCGCAATAAATTTTTAACTTTGCAGTCGCAAACTTAACTACAGAATATTAGGTATTAACAAATAAGAGAAAAAGACTATGGCAAATTTAAGATTTCAGGTAGTGGCAGAGGCATTCAAGAAGAAGCCTCTCGACATCCCAGCGCCAACAGAGCGCCCATCAGAATACTTCGGTAAGTACGTCTTCAACAAGCAGAAGATGTTCAAATACCTCCCAAAGAAAGTATATGACAAGATGCTCGACGTCATCGACAACGGTGCCCCATTGGACCGTGCTACAGCCGATCAGGTGGCTGCAGGCATGAAGAAATGGGCTATGGAACTCGGTGTCACCCACTGTACCCACTGGTTCCAGCCTCTCACCGATGCCACTGCAGAGAAGCACGACGGCTTCGTGGAGCACGACGGAAAGGGTGGCATGATAGAGGAATTCGAGGGGAAGTCTCTCGTGCAGCAGGAGCCTGACGCTTCTTCATTCCCTTCAGGCGGCATACGTTCCACCTTCGAGGCACGTGGTTACTCAGCCTGGGATCCTACATCGCCAGTATTCGTCATCGGCGACACACTGATGATTCCTACCGTCTTCATCTCATATACAGGCGAAGCGCTCGACTACAAGACCCCTCTTCTGAGGACTCTCCGCGCCGTTGACAAGGCAGCAACAGCCGTGGTGCAGTATTTCAACCCTGACGTGAAGAAGGTTGTCTCCAACCTCGGATGGGAACAGGAGTATTTCCTCGTGGACGAAGGTCTCTTCTCCGCACGTCCTGACCTCCTTCTTACAGGTCGCACACTGATGGGACACTCCTCTGCCAAGGACCAGCAGATGGATGACCACTACTTCGGCTCTATCCCTGAGCGCGTGGCAGCCTTCATGAAAGACCTGGAGAGACAGGCTCTCGAACTCGGCATTCCTTGCAAGACACGCCATAATGAGGTGGCTCCAAACCAGTTTGAGCTGGCTCCTATCTTCGAGGAGACAAACCTTGCCATCGACCATAACATGCTTATCATGTCACTGATGAAGAAGGTGGCTCGCCATCACGGTTTCCGCTGTCTGCTCCACGAGAAGCCTTTCGACGGAGTAAACGGTTCTGGAAAGCACTGCAACTGGTCACTCTCCACCGACACCGGCATTCTTCTCCACGGTCCTGGCAAGGATGAGATAGGCAATCTCCGCTTCATCACCTTCGTGGTAGAGACCCTCATGGGCGTATATAAGCATAACGGACTGCTCAAGGCTTCCATCATGACAGCCACTAACGCTCACCGTCTCGGCGCCAACGAGGCACCTCCTGCCATCGTATCTTCTTTCCTCGGCCGCCAGTTGACCACCGTTCTGGAGCATCTCGCCAACACTGCAGAGGACGACTCCATCGACATCGCAGGCAAGGCTGGACTGAAGCTCGACATTCCTTCCATCCCTGAACTGCTCATCGACAACACCGACCGTAACCGCACATCTCCTTTCGCTTTCACTGGAAACAGATTCGAGTTCCGTGCTGTAGGTTCTGAGGCAAACTGTGCTTCTGCCATGATTGCCCTCAATGCCGCTGTTGCAGAGGCTCTCGTTGACTTCAAGAAGCGTGTGGATGCACTCATCGCTAAGGGCAAGGACAAGCATACCGCTATCCTCTCCGTGCTCAAGGACGACATCAAGACCTGCAAGCCAATCCACTTCGAAGGCAACGGCTACTCTGACGAATGGGTGGAAGAGGCAAAGAAGCGTGGTCTCGACACCGAGAAGTCATGCCCTGTCATCTACGACCGCTACCTCGACAAGGAGTCCATCGACATGTTTGAGTCACTCAACATCATGGCTGCCAAGGAACTGGAAGCACGTAACGAAATCAAATGGGAGACTTACACCAAGAAGATTCAGATCGAGGCCCGCGTATTCGGCGACCTTTCCATCAACCATATCATCCCACAGGTGATGTGCTACCAGACAAAGCTGGCTCAGAACGTGGCTTCCCTCAAGGCTATCTTCCCTTCAGAGGAACTCTATTCCGTTGCAGGATCCAACATCGCACTCATCTCTGAGATTTCAAGACGCGTAAAGGCTATCGAGGAAGGCGTTCAGGAGCTCATCGACGCTCGCAAGGTAGCCAACAAGATTGAGTCTGAACGTGAGAAAGCCGTGGCTTACCACGACACAGTAGAGCCTATCATGAACAGGGTTCGCTACGAGATCGACAAGCTCGAAGAGAAGGTGGATGATGAAGTATGGACTCTTCCTAAGTATCGCGAGATGCTCTTCATCCGCTAATCCGACGTAAACGACAATATCTTTTTACCATCCGCTGGGTGCATAATGCTGCCCTCACGGATGAAAGAACACACACATACAAGCAGAGGTAATAGTCATCCATAACAGTCTATTACCGTTGACTTAAACAGATAAAACAACAATCTATTTCTTTTATTGGTTGTTTAAGTTTGCAGGGACAGGTAACCGTGAGGCTGCCTGTCTTTTTTTCACCCATTGTCACGATGCTTTTATAACAGATTGGCTATCAACAGGAAGATTGGCTTTTGTTGTTTCCCGCCATCGGCATTTCGTTGGCTGCTCGTCCCGTCAGATTACTTATTACCGGCATTTTGCCATATCAAAAAGCGAAATTGGCATGAAAAACAGGCATTATCAGCAAAAAAGGCATCACAACTCTTGCAGATTCAGAAATAAATGTGTATTTTCGCAGAAATTTAAAATGGCATTTTAAATATTTGCCGTAATTTATAAAATACGATTTTAAATATGTCGATTTCCAAGGATGTGATAAAGTCTGTCATGTTAGACAGCCAGAAGGACGTGGAGCGGTACGAATTGACTCCACGAAATATCGATTTGGCAGAGTTTCCCCTTCAGGTTTTTGTTGGAGTAAGACGCTGCGGTAAGTCATTCATGCTATTCCAGATAATGAAGCGGATGCTTGCTGAAGGGCACAAATGGAGCGAAATGCTGTATATCGACTTTGAGGACAGCCGTCTGAATGGATTCGATGCACAGGATTTGAACAACATCATCCCTTGCCATGCAGAATTGTATGAGAATGCCCGTCCTATACTGTTTCTTGACGAGATACAGAATGTAGATGGATGGGAGAAATACGCGCGCAACCTTGCCGACCGTAAATATCAGGTGTATATCACGGGTAGCAATGCCAAGATGCTCTCGAAGGGAATAATGCAAGAACTGGGTGGGCGTTACCTTCCACATGAGATATATCCATACAGTCTGAGTGAGTATATGAATTTCCTCGGCATACCATTTGATGAAAAGGCTCTCCTGCAGACAGAATCACGAACCAACTTCATGCGTGCCTATAGGGAATATTTCACTTGGGGCGGACTGCCGGAGGCTATAAGCATGAATGTGAAGCGCAGTTATCTCACCAGTCTCTACCAGAAAATATACCTTGGCTACATTGCAGCACGTCACAATATCTCCAACTCCAAGTTACTGCAACTGATGTTGAAGAAAATAGCTGAGAGCACTATGCACCCAATATCTTACAGCCGCATTGCTAAAATTCTCAGTAGCGTAGGGGGCAAGATAACAATACCTACTGTCTCCAACTATATCAGCTACGCCGAAGAAGCGTGGATGCTGCTCCGTCTCCGCAATATCACCACTGCCTTTGCGGACAAAGAGACTAATTGTAAATACTATTTCATAGACAATGGTTTGCTGTCGCTGCAGTTAATCGATGCTGAAACGAAGTTGCTGGAAAATGCGGTGGCAATACAGTTGTTCCGCCATTATGGGCATGATGAAGACAACGAGCGCGTGTTCTTCTATAATGACAACATCGAAGTTGACTTTTACGTCCCGGAAGATGAACTTGCCATCCAGGTATCTTATACTCTCAAGAGCGATGACACCTACGAGCGTGAGGTATCAGCACTATCGAAATTGCCAAAAGTCTATCCTTGCAAGCGGAGGATGATCATCACATACGATGAGGAAACCACCTTGACTGACGAGCATGGGGTGATAGAGATAGTGCCTTGCTGGAAGTGGATGATACGACAAGCATAGCCACCTACCAGTAAAGAACGATGTAAATACAACGACTTCTTTTCTTGTCTTATCCATCTTCGAGACATAGGAAAAAAGGAACAAAAACATGAGAATCATGCTATCAGAAAGCGACAACTATGACATTGCGCTGCAAAAGCATAGATATTACATGGTAAAAGCATAGATATTACACTGCAAAAGCTTAGCTTTTACAACGCAATATCTATGCTTTTGCAACCTATTTACTATCAATATGTTACACTAACGCAGAATCACGATTGATTAGATACGGAAAAACAGGACATTTTTGCTCTGCTCAGTGTCACGGAAAGCGCTTTCGCGTGCGCAGGCGAACATTATTATTACATTCCACAAGAGGGAAATAGAGAAACACGAGGAAAAGCAACCTCCACTTTACAATAAGACACAAAAGTATAAAGAATGCAAAAAATATTCTGGAAACTTTGCTTATTTCATGGAAATAGTGTAAATTTGCAAGCAATAAGCGTGATTGTGACACTATTACAACATTCGATGCTCATTCAAAACTGACACTAACAAGTTAGGAGAAAACAATATCTATTATTTACAAAACATTATATAATTATGATTAACCAACCAACCGTGAAGCTTGGTATCGTAGGCGTTAGCCGCGACTGCTTCCCTGTAGCCCTCACAAAGGCTCGCTTAGCTGCACTTATGGACGAAGTTCGTAAGGCTGCTCTCCCTGAAGTTTATGACTGCCCTGTCATCATCGAGAACGAGGTTGACACAATGAACGCCCTCAAGTGGGCTCACGACAACGGCATCAACGCTGTCTGCATGTTCCTCGGAAACTTCGGTCCTGAGGGTCCTACCACCATGTTCGTGCAGAAATTCCGTGGCCCTGCCATGATGATGGCTGCCAAGGAAGAAGGCAAGGCAAACCTCGCTTCTGACCGTGGCGACGCTCTCTGCGGTGTATTGAACTTCTCTTACAACGCCGGACTCCGCCGCATCAAGGTATATATCCCTGAATATCCAAACGTTACTCCACAGGAAGCTGTGAAGGAACTCGCTGATTTCCGCAACATCGCACGCGTCGTTATCGGCATGAAGAACCTCAAGGTGTTCGGTTTCGGACCTCGTCCTTTCGACTTCCTCGCCTGCAACGCTCCTATCCAGCCTCTCTATGACCTCGGCGTTGAGGTGCAGGAGAACTCTGAGCTCGACATGAAGTGCCAGTATGAGAAGGTGGCTTCACGCACTGCTGAGATTGCCGCTATCGCAAAGGATATGGAAGCTGAACTCGGTGACCGCAACACATACCCTGAGATTATCAATAAGATGGCACAGTTGGAGCTCGCTATCCTCGACTGGTACGAGAACAACAAGGGCGCTTGCAACTATGCAGTATTCGCAAACAAGTGCTGGCCTGCTTGGCAGCCTGTATTCGAATTTGAGCCTTGCTACGTAAACTCACGCCTCACAGGTCGTGGCATTCCTGTAGCTTGCGAGGTGGACCTCTATGGCGCTGTGTCTGAATATATGGCTGAATGCGCTACTGAGCAACCTGCTACATTGCTCGACATCAACAACTCTGTCCCTGCAGACGTAATCCCAGCTGGCGCAAACCTCGCCGGTGCTGACCTCAAAGACCTCTACATGGGCTTCCACTGTGGCAACACATGCTCAAGCTGCATGAAGTCTTGCTCTATCAAGTACCAGCTCATCCAGGCTCGTCTCATGAGCCCTGAAATCACAAAGGGCACCCTCGAAGGTCAGATCAAGCCTTCAAAGACCACAATGTTCCGTCTGCAGTCAAACTCTGACTCCAAGCTCGTGTCTTACATCGCACAGGGTGAATTCCTCGACATCGACCCATGCTCATTCGGTGGCATCGGCATCGCTGCTATCCCAGGATTTGCACGTTTCTATCGTCACGTCCTCGTAGGCAAGCGTTTCCCTCACCACGGCGCATACGCTTTCGACCACTGCGGCAAGGTGCTCTTCGAGGCACTCCGTCTCCTCGGCGTTGAGGACATCAACACTCCTCTCCCTGCAGGTCAGCTCTACCCAGGCGAAAACCCATTCGCTCTCTAATCAGACGACTCTCATGCCATTAGCAAAGCTATGGCACACAACACAATACGCCCCGCATCAGCACTGCTGCCGATGCGGGGCGATTCGGTTGTTTTTGTCGGTTTTGGTGGTCGGTTTTTGGTTTTGGGTATTATAGTGGGTTAAACCTAAAGATATTTTGTCAATTCAACCAATAACCAACAACCCACAACCCACAACCAAAAACAACGCTACATCTCAGTATCCTTGAGATATTCTTTGGAATATTCCACATAGTGAGCGGCAAAACTCTCTGCCTGGTTAGGGCGAGTCTTCTTGATGAACTTTGCTGGTACACCGCCCCAGATTTCATGAGGACCTATTTTCGTGTTGGAAAGAACCAACGCTCCAGCTGCAACTACAGCGCCTTCACCTACATCCGCACCATCAAGCACGGTGCTGCCCATACCTATAAGGCATCCTTTACGGAGCGTGCAGGCATGCACTGTAGCGTTATGACCGATGGTGACATCATCCTCAAGAACGGTAGGACCGGTGGTATTGGTCACATGAACCACTGCTCCATCCTGCACATTACAGCGGTTTCCCATCGTGATAGGTGCGACATCGCCCCTCACCACAGCGTTAAACCACACTGAGCACTCATCGCCCATCGTCACTTCGCCCACTATTGCGGCGTTCTCACTGAAATAGCATCCCTTGCCCCACTTAGGACAAAGACCTTTATATGATTTGATTATTGCCATTGTTATTTTATATTATAAGGTAGAATAAAAAAAGAAATGAAAAGGGTAAAAGCAAGAAAAGAAACGTAACTCCCATTCTTCATTCTTCATTCTACATTCTTCATTTAAAAGAATTAAGCGTCAAAGAACTGCATACCATTCACGTCCTGAGGTCTTTCCACACCAGGATATTCACAGCAGAAAGCATTCTTGAGTCTGTCAATATAACGCTTTGACTCATACTTAGCCATAGGAAGATCGTGCATAAGGCAGTTGCCACAGGTGGCAGGAGTGGTGCCCGGCACTTCATCATTATAATCCACGACATACTGGAAAGCCTCAAGCATGAGACTGCGGATGGCCTCACAACTGTAAGAACCCTTGACTATAAGGTAATTGCCCGTAAGACAGCCCATCGGTCCCCAATAGATAATGTTCTCCTTCCATCCCTCACGGTTGCGGAGATAAGTGGCTACGAGATGCTCGATGGTGTGTATTGCCGCTGGATTAAGGCACGGTTCATGATTTGGAGCCGTCATTCTGATGTCGTAAGTGGTCACGGCAACGCCCCCCACTTCGTCCTGGCGAGAGATATAGATGCCAGGTTGCAGATCGGTATGATCTACTGCAAAACTTGGTATTAAGTCCATAAGATGATATATTATATTCTGATTAAACTGCGGAATGAATGCAAACGCCCACATGCGAAATGTGGAAAACGCCGTAAACCACTCCAATCTGCAAACTTACAACAATTCTTCCACTCCCACAAGAAAAAGGAAGAAAATAGTTGCATCGGCATATTGTTTAGTTAAATAATATTAAATTATCACCACTCGAACATCGTTATATTTTAATATATGCGAGAAAATTAGTACTTTTGCAGACCGATTATTACGGGGTACACTTAGAGCCCCACAAACGATGGTGTTAATAGTGAAGCGTTTGGCCGCGCTTACGGTTAGTGAATCCACGTTTGAAAAAAATGTTTTTTAGTAGAATTTTTAAAAAGATTTTTAAAGTTAAATGAACACTTTAAGTTACAAGACAGTCTCTCTCAATAAGGAGACTGCTAAGAAAGAGTGGGTTGTAATCGACTGCACTGATCAGGTTGTAGGTCGTCTCTGCTCTAAAGTGGCTAAGATACTTCGCGGTAAGTACAAGCCAACATTCACTCCACACGCAGACTGCGGTGATAACGTAATTCTCATCAACGCATCTAAGGTGGTTTTCACTGGCAAGAAGGAAACCGATAAGGTTTACACTCGTTACACTGGTTACCCTGGTGGTCAGCGTTTCAACACCCCTGCTCAGCTCCGCACAAAGGACAACGGTATCGACAAGATGCTCCGTCACGCTGTGAAGGGTATGCTCCCAAAGGGTCCTCTCGGACGTAGCCTTATGAAGAACCTCTATATTTACGAAGGCACAGAGCACAAGCAGGAGGCTCAGCAGCCTAAGGCAATCGATATCAATCTGTACAAATAATTTAAAAGGAAATTAGAAAATGGCAGAAGTAATTAATGCAATCGGTCGCCGTAAGAGCGCTGTAGCTCGTGTATATATGACAGAGGGCACCGGTAAGATCACTATAAACAAGAAAGACATAACTGAGTTCTTCCCATCAGCAATTCTCCAGTACGTTGTAAAGCAGCCTCTCCAGTTGCTCGACGTTGCTGAGAAGTATGACATCAAGGCTAACCTCGACGGTGGCGGTTTCACAGGTCAGAGCCAGGCTCTCCGCCTTGCTATCGCTCGCGCACTCGTAAAGGCTGACGCTGAAGACAAGAAGGCACTCAAGGATCAGGGCTTCCTCACACGTGACTCTCGTGAGGTTGAACGTAAGAAGCCAGGTCAGCCTAAGGCTCGTCGTCGCTTCCAGTTCTCTAAGCGTTAATCGTATAGAGAATCTGAAGCAACCAGTCTCTCCTTATACATTATATATAGTCAGACTGGATAGTTTAGTATCTAAACCCTTTGGACTTGCGGTTTGACATCGCAACTACCCCTGGGCTGATTCTAACAAAACAAATAGAATTAAAAAGAAAGTAAACAACCCGTACTGTCCGGCATCATAAGGACAGGACAACAAAAAAAACAGAAAAAAGACAATGTCAAGAACAAACTTTGACCAGTTACTGCAGGCAGGCTGTCATTTCGGCCACCTTCGTCGCAAGTGGAACCCAGCAATGGCTCCTTACATCTTCATGGAGCGCAATGGTATTCATATCATCGACCTTCACAAGACCGTAGCTAAGGTTGACGAAGCTGCAGAAGCTCTCAAGAACATCGCTAAGTCAGGTAAGAAAATCCTGTTCGTCTCTACTAAAAAACAGGCTAAGGACGTTATTGCCGAGAAGGCAACAAGCGTAAACATGCCTTACATCAACGAGCGTTGGGCTGGTGGTATGCTCACCAACTTCCAGACAATCCGTAAGGCTATCAAGAAAATGGCGAACATCGACAAACTGATGAACGATGGTACTTTCAGCAATCTCTCTAAGCGTGAGCTGCTCCAGATTACACGTCAGCGCGCTAAACTTGAGAAGAACCTCGGTTCTATCGCTGACCTTACACGTCTTCCTTCTGCTTTGTTCGTTGTAGATATCTGCAAGGAGCACATCGCTATCAAGGAGGCTCAGCGTCTCGGTATCCCTGTATTCGGTATCGTGGATACTAACGCTAACCCTAACGAGGTAGATTTCGTAATCCCTGCTAACGACGACGCAAAGGATTCTATCGACGTAATCCTCTCTGCTTGCTGCGCTGCTATCGCAGAAGGCCTGCAGGAGCGTAAGGTAGAGAAGGCTGACGAGAAGGCTGCTGGCGAACAGGCTGAAGAGGCTGCTGAGGGCAAGAAGCGTTCTTCTCGTGCTCGCAAGTCAGAGGCACCTGCTGAGACTGAGGCACCTGCTGCTGAGTAATCATCACTCAGACGTACTGAATTTTAATTTATAAGACTATAGAAGTGAAGAGTTAAGATACCAAAGGATTAGTCATCTCAATCCCATGATGTTTTAACTCTTTACTCCTTTTAGCAGAATATTAACCCAATAGCCGCATTCCCGACATCACTTTTGCCTGAGGCAGGGAGACGAAAGGATGCGACTAACAAACAAATAAACAAAGACTATGGCTATTTCAATGGACGCCATCAAGAAGCTCCGCGCTATGACTGGTGCTGGACTTGCTGATGTAAAGAAGGCTCTCACAGAGGCTGAGGGCGATATGGACAAGGCTAAGGATATCCTTCGCCAGAAGGGTCAGGCTATCGCTGCTAAGCGTGCTGACCGTGAGACATCTAACGGTTGCGTGCTCGCAAAGGTTGCTGAAGGCTTCGCTGCTATCATCGCACTCAAGTGTGAGACTGACTTCGTGGCTAACAACGCTGACTACATCAAGCTCACTCAGGAGATTCTCGACGCTGCAGTTGCTGCTAAGGCTGCTGACCTCAACGCTGTCAAGGCACTCACTCTCGCTAACGGTCTCACTGTAGAGGCTGCTGTAACAGAGCGTTCTGGTGTAACTGGTGAGAAGATGGAGCTCGACGGCTATCTCACAATCGCTGGTGACAACGTAGAAGCTTACAACCACATGAACCGTAATGGTCTCTGCACTCTCGTTCAGACCAACAAGCCAGCTGCTGAACAGGCTCACGCTATCTGCATGCAGGTTGCTGCTATGAAGCCAGTAGCTCTCGACGAGAAGTCTGTAGATCCTAAGGTTGTAGAGGAAGAGTATAATGTTGCTGTTGAGAAGTCTAAGCAGGAGCAGATCCAGAAGGCTGTAGAAAACGCTCTCAAGAAGGCTGGCATCAACCCAGCACACGTTGACTCTGAGGAGCACATGGAGTCTAACATGACTAAGGGCTGGATCACTGCTGAGGACGTTGCTAAGGCTAAGGAGATTATCGCTGCTACTTCTGCAGAGAAGGCTGCTTCTCTCAACATGAACATGATTGAGAACATCGCTAAGGGTCGTGTGAACAAGTTCTACAAGGAGTCTTGTCTCCTCAACCAGGAGTTCATCCAGGATTCTAAGATGACTGTTAAGCAGTACCTTGAGGCTGCTGACAAGGATCTTACAATCGTTGACTTCAAGCGTTTCTCTCTCGTTGCTGACTAATAATCATCGACAAGATAAAGAACATAAGCGTCAGTGCCCACAAGGCGCTGACGCTTATTTCATTTAGACACTCCGACATCTTTATCATCTGATAACATTGTGATGAGAGAAAGAAAAGAATAATGAATGAATACCATCACGCATATTCATTCATAATAAAACTTGGTATATGAAGATATTCGCCGTGGGCATGAACTACCCACAACACAATAAAGAGATAAAAACAGCGTTATTACAACAGAGCGCATCTGACTCTCCTGCAGACAGAGAGCCAGTGATATTCACCAAGGCTGACTCTGCTTTGCTAAAAGATCATAAGCCTTTCTTCATACCTGACTTCATGGGAAGAGTGGATTATGAGACAGAGATTGTGGTGCGTATATGCAAACTTGGCAAGGCTATTCCTGAGCGTTTTGCCCATCGTTACTATGATGCTGTCACCGTAGGCATTGACTTTACAGCGCGTGACCTGCAGAAACGCCTTCGCGAAGAGGCGCTTCCATGGGAGATAAGCAAGGGTTTCGACGGCTCTGCAGTCATTGGCGACTGGGTGGAGAAAGAGAGATTTCTCTCTGTTCAGAATCTCCGCTTCTCGCTTGACATAAATGGCAAGACCGTTCAGGAGGGCAATACATCAGACATGATTTATTCCATCGACCGCCTGATAAGTTACATCAGCCAGTATTTCACACTCAAGACGGGCGACCTTCTCTACACTGGAACACCGGTTGGAGTGGGACCTGTAAGCATAGATGACCACCTCGAAGGCTATCTCGAAGGCGAGAAAGTGCTCGATTTCAACTGCAAATAGCATCTTTTAGATTGAAATGAACAGACTATACACCATTATATTATTACTCATCATCACCTTATCCGCACAGGCACAGAAGCGTTTCTACAATCTGACTGCGGACGAAGTGAAGATTGACTCCGTATTGCCAAAGACGGTGTATAGTCATTATCTGCCTTCAAACTACGCCGATTCCACTTATTCCCTCGTGCTGAAATATCCTGAGTTTATAGATATGTCAGCGCGAGATGTGGCACTTTACAAAGTCTTGACCAAAGGAAAGAGACCGGGAACTATGCCTTCGGTAGATGATTTCATAGCTATTGACCGCCGGGAAGCATCCTTTACCGCCACTTTCTGCCCCGTAGTCTATCGTAACGGCAAATACAAATGGCTCGTTTCCTTTATGGCAGAACTGGTTTCTACTCCGAAATACGGCACTGCAGCCAAGGCTAAAGGCATGATTTCGCTCAGTGGAAACACCTCAAACAAATCCGAAAGATACGCCAGTCACTCTGTCCTTTCCACCGGAAAATGGGCTAAGATTCGCGTTGCCCAAAGCGAAATACACCAACTTACGGATGCTACCATACGCAAAGCAGGCTTCTCCAACCCTGAAAAAGTAAAGATTTACGGCTATGGAGGCAATCTTGTTCCAGAGACATTGACAGACAGTTACCTTCGCGAATATGACGATCTGAAGGAAGTAGCCACCTGTACCGTCAATGGAAAGCGCCTCTTTTATGCCAAGGGAAGCGTGTCATGGGAAAGCAAAACCGCGAATATAAGGACACGAAATCCATATTCCGACTATGGCTATTACTTCATTACGGAGAATGACAGCACCCCTCTCACATGCTCGGAAGAGGAACTGCTGAGCGTGGCTGCAGCGTCATCAGACAATTATCACAGCCTTTACGAGAAGGATGAGTTTGCATGGTATCAAGGCGGAAGAAACCTCTTTGACGGCACTGCCATTGCTGTCGGCTCGAAACGCACATACAATCTCTCCGTACCAGAAGGCAATTCATCGGCAAAACTCACAGTTTCCACCACTGCTGGGGCTGCTTCAAGAGTGCAGATAAGCCTCAACGACAGCATCATCGGCACGCATAACATCATCCTGTATGACCATGACAAGGGCAACGAAGTGGTCACTACATACAATGTAAGCAACGTAAAGGAGAACAACAGCATCACTATTGAGGTGCTTTCCGGCAGTTCCGCGCGCCTCGACTATATATCCTTTGCCTTTGGCAATCCCAAGAAAGCGCCAGTGCTTGCATCTGATGCCTTCCCGGAAGCGCAGTACGTATATAACATAACCAATCAGGATCTCCACTCGGATGAGGGCTATGACATGGTCATCATCATCCCTACATCCCAGAAACTCCTTGCGCAAGCTCAGCGACTGGCACAGCATCATGAGGAGAAAGACTCGCTAAAGGTGAGAATAGTGCCTGCTGACGAACTGTATAATGAGTTTTCAAGTGGCACTCCTGACGTGAGCGCATACAAGAGATACATGAAGATGCTGTACGATAAGGCAGAGAATGGAGGGCAATCTCCACGCTATCTCCTCCTTTTCGGCGACTGCGTCTTCGATAATAGGATGCTTACTGCCGAGATGCAGAAGTATTCTCCTGATGATTTTCTTCTCTGTTATGAGAGTGAAAACTCATTTAATGAGGTGTATTGCTTCGTCTCTGACGATTTCTGCACACTGCTCGACGATAATGAAAGTATGAAGACTGGTGATTATTACCGAGGTCTTCCTGACATCGCAGTAGGCAGATTCCCTTGCTCTAAAGCAGAGGAAGCAAAGATAATGGTGGACAAAACCATAGCTTATACCACGCAGTCTCCGTCTGGCGACTGGCAAAACACTATCATGTTTCTCGGTGATGACGGCAACAACAATATCCACATGAAGGATATAGATGAAGCCGCTAACCAGACTATCGCAAACCATCCCGGCTACTATGTACGCAAAGTGTTGTGGGATGCCTACACTCGTGTGTCATCATCCACAGGACATCGTTATCCTGAAGTGACAAAGATTATCAAGCAACAGCAGAATGATGGCGCCCTCATCATCGACTATGGTGGTCATGGATCGGAGATAAGCATCTCGCATGAGGCTGTGCTCACCCTTTCTGATTTCGACGCTTTCCGTGGCAAGAACTACTCTCTTTGGGTGACTGCATCGTGCGATATCATGCCTTTTGACGGACTGAAAGAGACTATAGGCGAGACTATGGTGCTCAATGACAAAGGTGGCTCGGTGGCTTTCTATGGCACAACCCGTACAGTACTGTCGTCATATAATCGCCTCATCAATAAGGCTTTCATGAAATATGTGCTCTCTTACGACACGAATGGCAAGCCTTTGACGATAGGTGAAGCACAGCGTAAGGCAAAGAATGAACTTGTAAGGAATGGCAATGACCTTTCTGTCAACAAATTGCAGTATGCTTTGCTCGGCGACCCTGCTCTCTCTCTCGCACTCCCTACCCTGTCTGTGGCAGTTGACAGCATCAACGGCAAGGCAATTACTGCCAGTGATATGCCGAGAATCCATGCCGGTGAACTCATCAGAGTGGCTGGCCACATCGAGCGGAACGGCGTGAGAATGGATGGTTTCAACGGCACGTTGAGCGCTATCATCCGCGATACTGAGGAACAGATAGTCTGCAAGCTCAATGACGAATCAAAGGACGGAGCCGACGAAGCGCTAACATATACCGACCGTACAAAAATACTTTTCCACGGTTCGGACAAGGTAAAGGACGGCAATTTCTCATTCATATTCGCCGTTCCGATGGACATCAACTATTCAGAAGGCAACGGACTGATGAATTTCTACGCCATCGACGACGACAAGACCGTCTCTGCCCACGGCGCTTTCGACCAGTTTGAGGTCAACGGATCAGTGACAATGGAGAATGATTCCATAGGTCCGAGCATCTTCTGTTTCCTCAACAGCCCTGACTTTACTTACGGAGGCGAAGTCAATTCCACCCCTTTCTTCGTGGCACAGATCAGCGACAAGGACGGAATAAACGCATCCGGATCGGGCATCGGACATGACATGCAACTCGTAATAGACGGTGACATCAACCAGACATACAACCTCAACGACAACTTCACATTCGATTTCGGTTCATATACATCCGGTCAGACCTATTACGCCATTCCGCAACTGGAGCCTGGCGAGCACACCCTGAGGTTCAGGGCATGGGACATACTCAACAATCCATCCACCTCGACACTGAAGTTTGTGGTAAGAAATGGACTGAAGCCTACCATCAGCAGCATCTCCGCAACGCCGAATCCAGCGAGCGAAAGCGTCACTTTCATCATCAACCACGACAGAAACGGAACGGAATCCGACTTTGAAATCGACGTGATGGACGCTTCCGGACGACTGCTTTGGACAAAGCATGAGAGCGGAACAGCCACTGACAACTCATACACAGTCACCTGGAACCTCAATCTCGACAACGGTCTCCCACTCCAGACTGGCGTATATCTCTACCGCATCCGCATGAGCAGCGGTGGAAGTTCATGGGTTTCACAGGCTAAAAAGATGATTGTAGTAAGGTAATGGGATGATTGTCAACTGATGTTTCCTGACCGAACCACAATAAAACAAGGGCATTAAGCGTTATAATAAGGTATGAAAAAGATTTTATCCATAATGATGATACTGCTTTCCTGCATTGCCGTCAAGGCGCAGGACAAGACGAATATGTTCAATCCTGTCAACTCCGCAGTCACCTCCCAGACCATTGCTCCGGACGCAAGAAGTGCAGGTATGGGCGATGTCGGCGTGGCTACAGACCCTGATGCGGCATCCCAATTCTGGAATCCAGCCAAATATCCATTCTGCATCTCGCGTGCAGGAGTGGCACTCAACTATACTCCTTGGCTGCGCCAGCTGGTAAGCGACATGGATCTGGCTTACCTTTCTGGCTATTATCGCATCGGTGACTACTCTGCAGTGAGCGGTTCATTGCGCTATTTCTCGCTTGGTGAGGTGATGTTGAGTTCGGGACAGGACAACCAGAACGACATGACCATCAATCCATACGAGATGTCTCTCGATGTGGCTTACTCGCTCATGCTCTCCGAAACCTTCTCCATCTCCGCTGGAGTACGCTGGATCTACTCCGACCTCACATACGATTTCACGGAAGACACGTCGCCGGGAAGCGCCTTTGCCGCAGACCTCTCATGCTATTACCAGAACTATATCAATCTCGGACAGCGTGAATGCCAGTTGGGACTGGGCTTGAACGTCTCCAACATCGGATCAAAGATCACGTTCGGCGGTTCTGACGAGAGCGAGTTTATCCCGACAAACATGCGTCTTGGCGCCGCTCTGATGATTCCGGTGAATGAATACAACCGCTTCACCATTGCCGCTGATGCCAACAAGCTCCTCGTGCCTACCTATCCGAAGCAGAATGAGGACGAGCCAGACAATGAATATCAGGACCGCCTCCGCAAGGATTATTACGACGTGTCAAGCATCTCTGGCATATTCAAGAGCTTCTCTGACGCTCCACGAGGCTTCAAGGAAGAACTGGAAGAGATACAGTGGAGCATCGGAGCTGAGTACGTTTATAATGACCAATTCTCGCTTCGTGCCGGTTATCACCATGAGTCAGAGAATAAAAGCAACCGCAAATACTTCACTGTAGGAGCGGGATTCAAGATGAATGTCTTCTCCCTCGACGCAGGATATGTTATTGCCACTGCAAAGAGTAACCCACTTGACCAGACACTTCGCGTCTCATTGACCTTTGATATGGATGGTATCAAGGACCTGTTCGGCAGAAGATAATGCCCATCCAGACCTTAACAAGGGTTAAGTGTCGGAAAAATATCAACTTGATAACATAGCAACGGCAACGGCTCGCTTGAGTTTTTCCTATACAAGGAAGCTCAAGCGAGCCGTTTCATTTTGTGTGGTTAGCCATGTCACTTGTCAACAACAATGTGATTAGGTCCTGACGACCTGTCATTTGTCGTTACTGCCTTTGGATTCAGTAGGCAAGGAAAAGGTCATATACAGAGAAAACACCTTGTTCGAGAGTGATGAAATTCATTTCGAGCAGTCTGCAGATGGCAGACTGGACGGTACTTGCAGGAAGCAAACTGTATTTCTTCAGGAAAGCGGATTTGAATAATAAAGTTTCTTTTCTTCGGTTTTCTTTGGTTTTCTCGATAAAATATTGTAGATTTGCAAATAGTATCTAATTATGGTGGCTTATGACAGAGAAGAACAACAGAAGACTGCCTGTCGGCATTCAGTCGTTTAAGGAAATCAGAAGAAGTGGTTATCTTTATGTAGATAAGACTGATATGATTTTCCATTTGGTCAACCGAGGGGATAAATTCAATTACCTCAGCCGACCTCGCCGCTTCGGTAAGTCCGTGCTTATCGACACGCTGCAGATGTATCTGGAAGGCAGGAAGGAACTTTTCGAGGGACTCAAGATAATGGAACTGGAGAAAGACTGGTTCCAGCGCCCTGTCATTCGCCTCGACATGAGCCGCGGTGGAGCTTCAGTGGATGAGATAAAGGCATATCTTGACCGCACGTTCTCTACCTATGAGGAGAAATACGGCATAGAGATAAGGCAGACGGACTCGCTCGGCAACCGCTTCGACATGATCATAAAGGCTGCCTATCAGCAGACTGGTCTGCAGGTGGCAGTGCTCATTGACGAATACGATTCCCCACTACAGCATTCATGGAAGACTCCGGAACATGAGGGATGCACCGCACTTTACCGCAGCGTATTCGCCATTCTGAAGGCTGACGATGAGTTTGAACGGTTCGTGTTCATCACAGGAATCACGAAGTTTACCCAGATTTCACTGTTCTCCGTGCTCAACAACCTTACCAACATCAGCTTCTTCCCTGAATATGTAGCCCTCTGCGGCATCACCGAGCAGGAGATAATCGACAATTTCCAGCCGGAAATGGAACGTATGGGCAAGCTCAACGGATGGAGCATGGAGGAAACGCACGACAGGCTTAAGGAGTACTATGACGGATATCACTTCTGTGAGGACAATATGGAAGACATCTATAATCCATACAGCCTCATCAATGCTCTGTCACAGTCTAAGCTCAGGAACTACTGGGCATCATCAGGAGCCACTACCCTTCTCCCCAAGTTCGTCAATGACATAGAGATAGAACTGGAGACCTTCGAGGGTTGCTACATTGACCGAGACACATTGGAAATGTCTGACGTGACAGGCGGCGGTGCGGCATTGTTCCTTTATCAGTCCGGTTATCTGACTATAAAGGGCTACGATGACGGACTTTACATTCTCGGATTTCCTAATGAGGAGGTAAAGAAAGCCCTTTATAATATGGTGGTTCCGGCATTGACTCTAAAGGACAATTCGCAGATAGTCACCGTACAAGCCCTTCTGACAAAGACATTGCGAGACGGAAACCTGCCGCAAGCGATGAAACATCTCAAGGCCCTCATCGCGGATGTGCCGTACAGCAACAAGAAAATGGCGAGTATGGACATGGAAGAACGCTACCGCCTGATTATCAGCACCATCTTCAATGCGATAGGTTTCCATGTGGAAGTGGAGAAAATGATTGCCACAGGCAGGATAGACATGGTGACCGTAACGCCGAGAATCCTCTATGTGATAGAACTCAAGCTCTCCAAGAACGGAGGCAAACAGGCGGGAGTTGACCAGATTATCAACAACCGGTATCTCGAACCGTTCAGGAGCGACAAGCGCCAGGTAACCGGATTGTCCATCGAACTCGATGACTCCGGTAAGGGACTGATAGACTGGGCGGAAGTGAAGTGATAACTATAGGGCGGTTCTATAAATTACCACCGTTTATATAGAAGTCATTTCGGATATGACGTTTTGTTATCTTTCGGTCTCTTTTCGGCTCAAAGCGTAAGTTCGTTCAGTCGTTATGCACCGCATAACTCCTTCGCTCACTTGCACTTTGACCTCGAAAATAGCCTCGAAATATAACAAAGCTAATTTATAGAACCGCCCATAATAAACAGACAAACAGCTTATGACAGAGAAAAACAGAAGACTGCCTGTCGGCATTCAGTCGTTCAGTAAAATCCGGAAAGAAGGATTTCTCTATGTTGACAAGACTGATATGATATGGAAACTGGTCAATGACGGTTTCCAATTCAATTACCTCAGCCGACCTCGCCGCTTCGGTAAGTCCGTGCTTATCGACACGCTGCAGATGTATCTGGAAGGCAGGAAGGAACTTTTCGAGGGACTCAAGATAATGGAACTGGAGAAAGACTGGTTCCAGCGCCCTGTCATTCGCCTCGACATGAGCCGCGGTGGAGCTTCAGTGGATGAGATAAAGGCATATCTTGACCGCACGTTCTCTACCTATGAGGAGAAATACGGCATAGAGATAAGGCAGACGGACTCGCTCGGCAACCGCTTCGACATGATCATAAAGGCTGCCTATCAGCAGACTGGTCTGCAGGTGGCAGTGCTCATTGACGAATACGATTCCCCACTACAGCATTCATGGAAGACTCCGGAACATGAGGGATGCACCGCACTTTACCGCAGCGTATTCGCCATTCTGAAGGCTGACGATGAGTTTGAACGGTTCGTGTTCATCACAGGAATCACGAAGTTTACCCAGATTTCACTGTTCTCCGTGCTCAACAACCTTACCAACATCAGCTTCTTCCCTGAATATGTAGCCCTCTGCGGCATCACCGAGCAGGAGATAATCGACAATTTCCAGCCGGAAATGGAACGTATGGGCAAGCTCAACGGATGGAGCATGGAGGAAACGCACGACCGGCTGAAGGAGTATTATGACGGATATCACTTCTGTGAGGACAACATGGAAGACATCTATAATCCATACAGCCTCATCAATGCTCTGTCACAGTCTAAGCTCAGGAACTACTGGGCTTCATCCGGAGCCACTACCCTTCTCCCTAAGTTCGTCAATGACATGGAGATAAGGCTCAAGGATTTCAATAATTGCGCCATACTCGGCAGCACCATAGAGACATCGGACGTGACTGGCGGAGGGGCGGAACTCTTTCTCTACCAATCTGGTTACCTGACCATAAAGGGTTATATGAACGGCACTTACCTGCTTGGCATACCTAACCATGAGGTACGACAGGCACTCTATGAGATGGTATTGCCAGCCCTGGCAATGCGAAACAACAGCGACCTCCAGTCTCCGCAGGCCTTCCTCAACATGTATCTCAGCATGGGCAATCTGCCGGAAGCCATGAAATGTCTGAAAGCCCTCATCGCAGATGTGCCGTACAGCAACAAGAAATTGGCAAGCATGGACATGGAAGAACGCTACCGTCTGATTATCAGCACCATCCTCAATGCCATAGGATGCCGCGTAGAAGTGGAACGGATGCTTTCCACCGGCAGGATTGACATGGTGGTGCAAACGCAGACCATACTATATGTGCTAGAACTGAAACTCTCAAAGAACGGAGGCAAACAGGCGGGAGTTGACCAGATCATCAACAACCGATACCTCGAACCGTTCAGGAGCGACAAGCGCCAGGTAACCGGATTGTCCATCGAACTCGATGACTCCGGTAAGGGACTGATAGACTGGGCGGAAGTGAAGTGATAACTATAGGGCGGTTCTATAAATTACCACCGTTTATATAGAAGTCATTTCGGATATGACGTTTTGTTATCTTTCGGTCTCTTTTCGGCTCAAAGCGTAAGTTCGTTCAGTCGTTATGCACCGCATAACTCCTTCGCTCACTTGCACTTTGACCTCGAAAATAGCCTCGAAATATAACAAAGCTAATTTATAGAACCGCCCATAATAAACAGACAAACAGCTTATGACAGAGAAAAACAGAAGACTGCCTGTCGGCATTCAGTCGTTCAGTAAAATCCGGAAAGAAGGATTTCTCTATGTTGACAAGACTGATATGATATGGAAACTGGTCAATGACGGTTTCCAATTCAATTACCTCAGCCGACCTCGCCGCTTCGGTAAGTCCGTGCTTATCGACACGCTGCAGATGTATCTGGAAGGCAGGAAGGAACTTTTCGAGGGACTCAAGATAATGGAACTGGAGAAAGACTGGTTCCAGCGCCCTGTCATTCGCCTCGACATGAGCCGCGGTGGAGCTTCAGTGGATGAGATAAAGGCATATCTTGACCGCACGTTCTCTACCTATGAGGAGAAATACGGCATAGAGATAAGGCAGACGGACTCGCTCGGCAACCGCTTCGACATGATCATAAAGGCTGCCTATCAGCAGACTGGTCTGCAGGTGGCAGTGCTCATTGACGAATACGATTCCCCACTACAGCATTCATGGAAGACTCCGGAACATGAGGGATGCACCGCACTTTACCGCAGCGTATTCGCCATTCTGAAGGCTGACGATGAGTTTGAACGGTTCGTGTTCATCACAGGAATCACGAAGTTTACCCAGATTTCACTGTTCTCCGTGCTCAACAACCTTACCAACATCAGCTTCTTCCCTGAATATGTAGCCCTCTGCGGCATCACCGAGCAGGAGATAATCGACAATTTCCAGCCGGAAATGGAACGTATGGGCAAGCTCAACGGATGGAGCATGGAGGAAACGCACGACCGGCTTAAGGAGTACTATGACGGATATCATTTCTGTCGCAGGAACATGATGGACATTTATAATCCTTACAGTCTTATCAACTCTCTGAGTACAGGTGAACTGACTAATTACTGGGCATCCTCAGGAGCCACTACCCTTCTCCCTAAGTTCGTCAATGACATAGAGATAGAACTGGAGACCTTCGAAGGTAGCTACATTGACCGAGACACATTGGAAATGTCTGACGTGACAGGCGGCGGTGCGGCATTGTTCCTTTATCAGTCCGGTTATCTGACTATAAAGGGCTACGATGACGGACTTTACATTCTCGGATTTCCTAATGAGGAGGTAAAGAAAGCCCTTTATAATATGGTGGTTCCGGCATTGACTCTAAAGGACAATTCGCAGATAGTCACCGTACAAGCCCTTCTGACAAAGACATTGCGAGACGGAAACCTGCCGCAAGCGATGAAACATCTCAAGGCCCTCATCGCGGATGTGCCGTACAGCAACAAGAAAATGGCGAGTATGGACATGGAAGAACGCTACCGCCTGATTATCAGCACCATCTTCAATGCGATAGGTTTCCATGTGGAAGTGGAGAAAATGATTGCCACAGGCAGGATAGACATGGTGACCGTAACGCCGAGAATCCTCTATGTGATAGAACTCAAGCTCTCCAAGAACGGAGGCAAACAGGCGGGAGTTGACCAGATTTTCAACAACCGGTATCTCGAACCGTTCAGGAGCGACAAGCGCCAGGTAATCGGATTGTCAATCGAACTCGATGACTCCGGTAAGGGACTGATAGACTGGGCGGAAGTGAAATAATAAAAAGGAAATACAAGACAACAGAATGATAGACCGCTGCTATATAGAAGTGACAAACACGTGCAACCTCAACTGCGACTTCTGCCCCAAGCACAAAAGGGAGAAAAGACAGTTGACAGCAGAGGAATTTGACCTTCTGACCGATAAGATCCGTGGAAAAGTATGCTTTCTCTATTTCCATCTCATGGGCGAACCGCTGCTCCATCCACTTCTTCCACAGTTTGTCGCCACAGCAAGGGAAAAGGGATTCAAGACAGTCCTCACATCCAACGGAACGCTTATGCACCGTGCCATGAGTCTGATCGACGCACTTCCCCACAAGATTCAGCTCTCGCTGCATTCACACGAGAGCAATGCCAAGGGCAGACTCTCTGATTATATCGACGAAGTGATGCGGTTCTCGATTCTTGCAGCAGGGAAAGGCACCTGCATGGTGCTGCGTCTCTGGAACCAAGGAGGCAGAGACCGGGAGAATGAAGAAGTGATGCAGCTAATGGAACGCTACGTGCCAAAGCCGTGGAAAGAACGTCCCGACGGCTTCCGTCTGTGCGAAAACATCTATCTTGAGTTCGACCGCAAGTTTGAATGGCCCGAAGCCGATGGCAGAGCACGACAGGATGATGCCCCGAATGATAAAGTGCCACTGCACTGCAAAGCATTGACCAAGCAGATAGGAGTGCTGGCTGACGGCAGTCTTGTGCCGTGTTGCCTCGACCATGACGGTGACATCACCCTCGGAAACCTGCTCCATCAGTCGCTCGAAGAGATCCTCTCATCGCCTCGTTCCCAGGCGTTGATAGAAGGATTCCGTCATCATAAAGCCACTGAAGCACTCTGTCGGAACTGCGAGTCAGCTTTGGCACGAAACAGTTTCAGGGGAAAAGCGAGGAAACAACAGGACAATCCGTAACCGAATTATAACCCAAACAACCCAGACAACCATGCGAATAATTTCACTAATAATGCTGATTACAGCCTCCATCCTGGCAAACGCTAACGATGGAGTTTATTTCACAAGCGGCAATTTCCTGATTCCCACCCAGGAAACGACCATATCCGTCAAGAAAGAGATACTGACCATCACGATAGGAAAGGACAGCATGGCTACGGTAGATGTGTATTATGAGTTCTACAATCCAGGCAAAGCAAAAGTCCTAAACATGGCTTTCGAAGCCAGTCCATCGGAATTCGGCAAACTGAACAGGAACGGAACGCACCCTGACATCATGGATTTCACGGTGGAGATGAACGGCAACAGACTGCAGAGCGAGAACCATCTCATAGCCCAATTCTGGAAAAACGGCAAACTGGATTATGACTTCAATCCCATCGACATGAGCCAATGGAAGACAGGGGACGAACTGCCCGACACGGTGTATATCGGCGGCGACGCCCTCTACAGCGAGAGACTGGACAGTTGCATCAACTTCTGTTACGCCTATAATTTCAAAGCTGCTTTCAGGAAAGGCATAAACCATGTGCACCACACATACAAATACCGCATGAGCTACAATGTGGCAAGCAGTTTTGAAATACCCTACTGGCTCACTCCTGCCACGAGGTGGGCAAACCGTCAGGTGGATGATTTCACCCTGAGAATACGCTGCGACAGGTATGATCCATTCTATCTCTATGCAGGAACATTCCGTGGAGCAGACTTCCAGCTGACAGGCAACAAGTTCGGCAGAGTCTGGCACGTCTTCACCCCCGACTCCGCTGACATCATCTTTGCCGACCTTCACTCTGAGGAAGCCGTACTGGAATGGCACAAGAGGGATTTCCGTCCGGAACAGGACATGTGCATCTCCAGCGCAGATATGTATATGTATCCTTGGCAACTGCAGAAGCAGACTGGCTACGTCGTCGTTTCCGGAGGAGAAACGATAGGCAGATACATAGGCGAATGCGGCGACAGCCTTCTCATCAATGCACAGGACATCGGGCTCGTTACGAAGAAAGACGCAAAAGTAGTCCTCGTCAAGGCAGAGGACGGCAAAGGACATCTTTTCCTCAGAGACAACCGCACTGGCAGTGACGGAACAGTTCAAGTATATGAAAAGCCAAGCAAGAGCAGCAGGAAAATATGCACATTAGCCAACGTGGAGGAAGATATCCCGGACGACTATCCATGTCTCGGTCATATAATGGTGGAGCCTTCAGACTCTGACGACGCATACACCTACTGGTACAAGATAGAAGTAGATGGCAAAGAAGGCTACGTGGAGGACGACACCATGTATTGGGATCCGCTTTAATGTCTGGTGGCCTGGTTGTCTGGTTGTTAGCATGAATAAAACATCAATGGATAAAAACATGGAAAGAGGTTTTCTGTCGCAAACATCCAGAAAATACGTCATATTTATATGAAACATGGAGCCCTTGCCTAAATCGTCGGTTATGATTGACGATTTACAAAGTCAGAAACAAAAAGACAAAGTAGAATTATATGAGCGACGAACAGAAATATACGATTCAAGGACTTGAGGAGTATATCCGCCAGGGAGAACCGCAACAACGTGAGCGTGGCGAGACTTGGAGGGTGGCTATCGGTTTGCAACAAGTGGATGGCTTGACTCCCTCTGAGTATCTTCTTGATACAGCCAAAAAGCATATCGAAGGCGACATCAGTATTGGTGAAGCCAAGATGCTTATTGACTCATATTACAAATCTGCTGCTGGACGTAAGGAGGTGGAAAACGACCGTACGGAAGAGGCAGACAAAGTATCTGCTCGTATCACGGAGATACTGGCAGAGAAAACATTCTCTTTTGCCCCAACTCAACTTATCTCCATTCACCGTCGATTGTTTGAAGGCATCTACAAGCAAGCTGGCAAAATCCGTGTCTATAACATCACTAAAAATGAGTGGGTGCTGAATGGTAAAACAGTATATTACGCAAGTGCCGACACTATTAGCGAAACGCTTGATTACGACATGGGGCAGGAACGTGCTTTCAATTATGCGGATATGGATGTGGATGATGCCATATCTCATTTGGCGCGCTTCTGTGCCAATCTCTGGCAGATTCATCCATTCTGCGAGGGAAACACCCGAACAACAGCTGTGTTTATGATCAAGTATCTTCGTACATTGGGGTTTAACGTATTGAATGATGTGTTTGCCGAGAAGTCTTGGTACTTTCGGAATGCTTTGGTTCGTGCAAACTACAGCGACTTAACACAAGGCATAACAGAGACAACCATCTATTTGGAGAACTTCTTCCGTAGTATGTTGCTTGGTGAGAAGCATGATTTGAGAAACCGAATAATGCACATTGAATGGAACAAGATTCAGACCGAAAGTGAATTTCAAAGTGCAAATAAAGCTGTTCAAAGTGCCAAATTTAATGAAAATTCATTTTCAAAGTGCCAAAATTGCACTTTGGAGGAGATAGCATTACTCCGTATCGTACAACATAATCCGTCTGTTACGCAGAAAGAGATTGCAACACAGATGAGTAAGTCAGAACGAACTATTAAGAGAATTACAGTCCATTTACAAGAAAAAGGAGTGCTTCGCAGGGCGAACGGTAAGCGAAATGGATATTGGGAAATAACAATCGGGAACGCAGCGCGTTCCAAATTGGATTGGTCGCAAAACAAATAGAAATTATAGAATATGGCAGACAAAGACAATATACCAGAAATGCGTCCTTCGTTTGATGCAATCCGAAGGACGGACGAGAACAACAAAGAGTATTGGAGTTTGCGTGACTTATGCAGTGCAATGACTTATCGTGGTTGTTTCCACTGTATATAATTGCAAAAAAAAGACTGGCAGCAAGAGCGTTAATGCGCCCCTATCGCCAGTCTTTATCTGTTTGCTTGCCTCCATCAGAGGCAGGTATGACGTTTACTTCTGCACGAGTTCCATTGTGTCCTTGGCAATCATGAGTTCCTCATCGGTAGGAATCACAACGACCTTGACCTTGGAGTCTGGAGTGGAGATGATGGCTTCCTTACCATGGATAGTAGCATTGAGTTCCTTGTCAATCTTGATTCCCATGAATTCAAGACCCTCACAAGTGCCTTCACGCATAGAAGCCTGGTTTTCACCTACGCCTGCGGTGAACACCAATACATCGATGCCGCCCATTGCAGCAGCGTAAGCTCCGATGTACTTCTTGATGCGATAGAAGTAAGATTCCTCTGCCATTACAGCCTTTGGCTCGCCTTCTTTCACGGCATTCTCAACGTCGCGCATATCTGAATAGCCACAAAGACCGAATACGCCAGACTTCTTGTTGAGAAGGTTGGAGATTCCGTCAGCATCAAGTCCGAGCTTCTTCTGGATGAATGTGATGGCGCCACCGTCGATGTCGCCGGAGCGTGTGCCCATCATGATGCCCTCAAGCGGGGTGAGACCCATGGAGGTATCTACGCACTTGCCGTCAACGACAGCAGCGAGAGATCCACCGTTGCCGATGTGTGCAGTGACCATCTTGCAGCCTTCCTGTGGTATGCCGAGGAATTCGCAGGCGCGCTTGCTCACATAGCGGTGGGATGTGCCGTGGAAACCGTAGCGACGAACGCCATACTTCTCGTACAGCTCGTAAGGAACGGCATACATATAAGCCTTGGAAGGCATGGTCTGATGGAATGCAGTGTCGAACACGCCGACCTGTGGGAGGTTTGGCATGAGTTCGCTGACAGCGTTTACGCCCTTGAGGTTAGCAGGGTTGTGGAGAGGAGCGAGGTCGGAGCACTCGGTGAATGTCTTGATGACTTCAGGGGTGATAACGACAGACTTTGCGAATTTCTCGCCACCGTGCACCATGCGATGACCTACAGCATCGATTTCATCGAGAGACTTGATGACACCGATTTCCGGGTCGGTAAGGAGAGAGAAAATGAACTTCACGCCTTCGGTGTGCTCAGGGATGTCGTGCATGATCTGCTTCTTCTCGCCGTTAGCGAGCTTCACCTTCACGAAAGCGTTGTCAAGACCCACGCGCTCAGCGCCGCCGGATGTCATCACGGAGTGGTCATCCATGTTGTAGAGAGCATACTTTATGCTCGAAGAACCACAGTTTAAAACTAAAATCTTCATAGTTTAGTATAATGTTCAAGTGAAAAGTGAAAAGTGAAAAGTGAAAAGTGAAAAATCGCCTCACGGGTTATGGATTTCCATAACAAAGGCTATAATTCATCTTCTACCTTATCATTCTTTACTCCTTTCACATTTTTTGTAATGTTTTTTGAAATAAGGTTATTCTTAGAAGTGTTCAATGAAGCAACAAGTATGGCGATTATTTCATTGCAATCATTGCTTATACTCTCATATTCATTATTTATGAAAGCATTATTGCAATTCAACAGAAACAACCAATTCTTTGTTTCATTTGCTTCCTTTAGAGCGATATGAAATTTTGTAATAAAATCTGCTTGACTTTGAGCGAATTGAGCTTCACTGATATTAGCCATTATTGATGTCCCAGATCTTAGAATCTGGCTGTAGATATATCCACACCTCAAATTCTTTTTCCGCTGTAGATAATCCACCATCTTCGTAATTCGCACTGCGAAACTGCGGCTTTTTATCAACAAAGGAGAATCTCCAAGACGATATTTTCCCATATAGCAAAATATTTGGTATCTATACTCAAACGCGTCAGCGCGATTTTTCACTCTTCACTTTTCACTCTTCACTTTTCACTTCATGAAGAAAGCTACTTTGCGTCCATTGCCTGGCAAGCGGTGATGGCAACGAGATTTACGATGTCTTCCACTGAGCAGCCACGGCTGAGGTCGTTTACCGGGCGTGCGATACCCTGGAGGATAGGACCGATGGCGATGGCGTTGCCGAGACGCTGAACGAGCTTATAGCTGATGTTGCCCACTTCAAGGTTAGGGAATACGAGCACGTTGGCCTTGCCAGCGATTTCAGAATCAGGAGCCTTCTTTGCTGCAACGGATGGCACGAGAGCAGCGTCAGCCTGGAGTTCACCGTCAATCTTGAGTGTAGGATCAAGTTCCTTGGCGATCTTTGTAGCCTCTACGACCTTGTCCACTACCTCATGCTTTGCACTACCCTTTGTGGAGAAAGAGCACATTGCCACGCGTGGTTCAGCGATACCAGCCACTGACTTGGCAGTCTGAGCTGTGCAGACAGCAATCTGACCGAGCTGGTTAGCATCCGGCATTGGAGTAACAGCCACGTCAGCCACGATAAGAACGCCGTTCTCACCATACTGAGGAGTCTCAGTAATCATAAGCATAGCGCCACTTACGCAGGAGATGCCAGGAGCAGTCTTGATGATCTGGAGAGCAGGACGGAGCGTGTCGCCAGTGGTGGAGAGAGCACCGGAAATCTGTCCGTCAGCGCCTTCTGTCTTGATGATCATGCATCCGAGATAGAGAGGATTCTTCACCAGTTCGCGAGCCTGCTCGATGGTCATGCCCTTCTTCTTGCGAAGCTCAGCGAGGAGCTGTGCATATTCCTCAGCCTTCTCGCAGTTTTCAGGATCGATAAGTGTAGCCTCACCGATGTGTGTGAGTTCCTTTTCCTTAGCGAGGGCTGCCACCTTCTCAGGGTTGCCGATAAGAATCAGGTCTGCAATACCCTGCTCCAGAACCTTGTCTGCAGCAGTAAGTGTGCGCTCCTCTTCTGCTTCCGGGAGCACGATGCGCTGCTTGTTTGCCTTAGCGCGCGCAATGATTTGATCAATTAAACTCATAGTTTGTTTTAGATTTATGATTGATAAGTGTAAGTCAGTGCCGTTATAATAAGCAGGTAATCAGAATCGTTTGGATAATGAATAGATAATAATCTTTTTCATTAGAAAATAATTGTGCTCACCTTCTTACCCTGAAATAGTTTACAAAAGTACACAAAAAAAAGTGAACTGCAAAGGCATTTCACTTTTTTTTCTCTTTTCCTCTTAATATCAAGCGTGTCAAGCAGGTGAACGTAAATGTTTTTCCCCGTTCTTTCCCGTCATTTTGCCATTTCATCTGCAAGGATGCTCTCCAGACTTTCCGCTGAGAGGCGGAGGCGGAAGTTGCCGTTTATCGCCGTGGAGATGCGTCCGGTCTCCTCGGACACCACGATGCAGATGGCGTCGCTCTCCTGCGACATTCCCATTGCGGCGCGGTGGCGTAGTCCCAGTTCGCGCGGTATGTCGAGGTCGTGGCTTACCGGGAGGATACATCCAGCCGCCTTGATGCGCTTCTTGCTGATTATCATCGCACCGTCGTGGAGCGGTGAATTCTTGAAGAAGATATTCTCTATGAGGCGCTGGTTGATGTTTGCGTCGATGGTGTCGCCGGTCATCACGATGTCGTCGAGGCTACTGTTTCGCTCGATGACGATAAGCGCGCCGACCTTGGATCGCGACATGCTCTGGCAAGCCATCACGATAGGCATGACCGCTTCACGGTCCATCTTTTCCTCTTTCTTGGCAGAGCCGAAGAGCTTGCGGAAACTCTTCAGGCGGTTCTGCGCTCCGAGGTTGTTGAAAAACTTGCGTATCTCATCCTGGAAGAGTACGATGATGGCAAGCGAGCCCACTCCGACGAACTTGTCGAGAATGGCTCCGAGCAGGCGCATCTCCAGCACCCGGCTCACGAAAAGCCAGATGATGATGAAGACAAAGATACCTATGAACACGTTCAGCGACTTGGAATCGCGCATGAACCTGTAAGTGTAGTAGAGCATCAATGCCACGAGGAATATGTCTATCGCATCTATTATCGCAAAATCAAACATTGTAAGGATTTTTTTTAATGAAGAGTGAAGAATGAAGAATGCGGATTACGTTCTTCGACTTGAGATTCCTCGTTGAGATTCCATAAGAAGCAGGACTAACTTCCATTCTTCATTCTTCACTCTTCATTCTTCATTGTTGAACACTCTTCATCCTGTTATAAATCATCACAGCCTCGACAGCCTCCTTCACATCATGCACGCGGAGGATGTCGGCACCATGCTCAAGGGCAAGCATATTGACGGCAGTAGTGCCGTTGAGGGCATCAGAAGCAGTGCCTCCGACGAGCTGACATATCATTCTCTTACGTGAAACACCCACGAGAAGAGGCAATTTGAAGGTGTCTTTCAGTTCCTGCTGACGAGCAAGGAGGGCGAAATTGCCGTTGATGACGTCCTTGCCGAAACCGTAACCGGGATCGAGTATGATGTCCTTGTGACCGAGGTCATTGAGCATCTTTATCTTCTTGAGGAAATGGGAGACGGTCAGTTCCAGCGTAGGCTGCACCGACATGAGGATATATGTGGCTTTCAGACGAGCCACTTCGCGGAATATCTCAGGTATCCCAGAGCCGCTGTTCTCCATCGGAGTATCGACCACTCCGGTCACGCCACCCTCGGAAACGTCATTGATGATTGTCGCTCCAAACTCCTCCACTGCCATCCTTGCCACGGCAGGGCGGAACGTGTCTATAGAGAGGACAGCGTCAGGCTGCTCCCTTCTCACTATCTCAAGACCGTAGCGCATACGCTTCAGCTCCTCTTCTTCGCACACTTCCGCCGCACCGGGGCGGGTGGAGAAGGCACCGACATCTATTATCGAGCCGCCTTCGGCTATGATCTGGTTTGTTCGCTCGGCAATCTCATGCTCCGACTGCTTCCTGCTGCCAGCATAGAAACTGTCTGGAGTGACATTGATAATGCCCATTACTTGTTTTTCTTCCATGGTTTTAATTCATTTATGTCTGCAAAAGTAATGATATTTTCCCGTACGTGCAACATTTTTTCTCAAAACAATGAAAGTTTACAAACATTTTACTTACCTTTGCAGACGGCAGTGCCATGTTTTGCCCCAAAGCCTCATCGCAAGCCCCTGTCGCGGTTTCCCCACAAGGCAAGGCTGGCACACGGATAACCGTTCATCCACAAACACTTGTATATGGCTGGGAAAAATCATAATGACCAGACAGCAACAACAACATAACAACCAAACAGATATGAAAACATTTTTCAACGCCAAAGACCTCGGTGACATCAGAGTTGCCCTTGCCGAGGCACAGGAAGTAAAGGCAAACCGTTTTGACTTTCAGCATCTTGGAAAGAACAAGACTCTGCTCATGGTGTTCTTCAACAACTCCCTGCGCACACGTCTCTCCACACAGAAGGCGGCTATGAACCTCGGCATGAACGTCATCGTGCTCGATGTCAATGCCGGAGCGTGGAAACTGGAGACCGAGCGTGGCGTCATCATGGACGGAGACAAGAGCGAGCACCTCCTCGAAGCAATCCCCGTCATGGGTTCTTTCTGCGACATCATAGGCATCCGCTCCTTTGCCGGACTGAAAGACAGGGACTTCGACTATGCTGAGACCATCGTAAACCAGTTCGTGAAATTCTCAGGCAAGCCGGTCTTTGCAATGGAGACAGCCACTGTGCATCCGCTCCAGGCCTTCGCTGACCTCATCACCATCGAAGAGCACAAGCAGAAAGAGCGCGTCAAGGCAGTGCTCACATGGGCTCCGCATTGCCGCTGTCTGCCACAGGCTGTACCTGATTCCTTTGCGGAATGGATGCTTGCCGCTCCAGACGTGGATCTCGTCATCACGCATCCGGAAGGATATGAGCTCGACCCGAAGTTCACTGAAGGCGCCACTATCGAGTATGACCAGAAGAAAGCATTCGAGGGTGCGGACTTCATCTATGCCAAGAACTGGTCGTGTCCTGGCGTGACGCGTCCGGAAGCCTATGGCAAAATACTGACCGACTATAAGGAGATGGCTCATTGGACCGTCGATGCAGAGCACATGTCATGGACTGACAACGGTAAGTTCATGCACTGTCTGCCGGTTCGTCGCGGACTCATCGTTACCGATGATGTAATCGAAAGCGCCAACTCCCTCGTCATTCCAGAAGCCGCAAACCGTGAAATCTCATGCCAGGTGGTGCTGAAGAGGATGCTTGAGGCTCTGCAATAAGACAAAAGATTTCGAACTGTACGGTTGAAAATGCCCAATACGCCCTGAAAGGGCAGAATCTCTTAGCCCAGGGCATCGCCCTGGGTATTACGATGAATGATACCAACGCCCTGCAAGGGCAAAAGCATTATACACAATGAGTCTGTTACGCTTTTGCCCTTGCAGGGCGTTGGTATTCATGCCATTATAACCCAGGGTGTTGCCCTGGGCTATGAGCTTTTTGGGCTTTCAGCCCGTTTCAACCGTACAGTTCGAAAGCTTTTGCCAACAAGATAAAAGAAAATAAGGTGTCTGAAAGCTGATCAGACACCTTATTTATATATAGGGTCGGGATGACCAGACTCGAACTGGCGACCCCTACGTCCCGAACGTAGTACGCTACCAACTGCGCTACATCCCGATGATTCCGCTTTCTTTCTGTCGTCAGAAATGCAGAACCGAATGCAAAGGTACAACTTTTTTTCTTAAACCGAAAACATTTTTCTGAAAATTATACTTTTTCATGGTTATCGGTTGTGCTTTGGATGCAGAAAAATATCAATAGATGTAATACGTAACCTTGTACCACCAATATTTCGTAAATTCTAAATTGTGTAATGCTGTCTGGAAGACAGTACCGAGCGTAGCGAGAGTAACCCGGGACGAAGTCTCGGGATTGCAACCATGGAGAGAAGAGCTGTCTGGAAGACAGTACTCCCTCATAAACGAAGCATCCGCGTCAATCCGTTAAATCCGCGTTCGAAAAAAAAACTCAGTGGTGAAACGAACACAAATTATAAGGATATATCGGATATTTTAAATGGTGGAGTGTTGTCTTCAAGCAAAAAAATATCGGTGCTTCAGCATATAGGAAAGAGTGCGGCTATGATGCTTGTTCAAAGTCTGCTATTTCTAGTCTCCGCTCTTGCAAGAGCGTAATCAACTCTGATTTTTTGAGAGGTAGGTTGTAATAGCTCGTGGGGATATATAAAAAATGTTCCGCCCTGGTGCGCTGTTCTTGTGGGAAGCGTGGCGGATTACAATCAATGCAATAATACAACAAGTTTTTGAATTATGCAAGAACAGGATCGCAAAAAGTACTGATTTCGCGATGCTTTTTTGCTGACAATATTAAAAACTAAAGTTTCCCACACCTAAAAGGAGTGGTTGTAATTAACATTAAGCCTTACTGCTCTTTGTATGTGACATGCAG
>CAKQPF010000016.1 GCA_934256705.1 uncultured Prevotella sp. | reverse complement strand
TGCTACCATTATACCATAGGGCAAGTTGAGTTCGGGAGGTAGGACTCGAACCTACGAAGTCATCAGACAGCGGATTTACAGTCCACCCTCGTTGCCACTGGAGCACTCCCGAATTTTCAAGTGGAGCCTCGTGGAGTCGAACCACGTTCTCGGGATTTTCAGTCCCGCGCATACACCAAGTCTGCCAAAGCTCCTTACTGATGTTGCCCCAGATGGAATCGAACCACCACTTGCAGATCCAGAATCTGCCGCACTACCGTTATGCGATAGGGCAAGTTTGCGGAGGCTAAAGGATTCGAACCTTTGAGACGTTGCCGCCTGCCGGTTTTCAAGACCGGTGCAATAGACCAACTCTGCCAAACCTCCAATGTTGTGACTCGTGAGAGACTCGAACTCCCGACACCGACGTTCGTAGCGTCGTGCTCTAATCCAACTGAGCTAACGAGCCAAAGTGCGGAAGCAGAAGGATTCGAACCTTCGGAACCTTTTGGTTCGGCACGTTAGCAGTGTGCTGGTTTAAGCCGCTCACCCATACTTCCTTTACACAAGATAGGCTGTAATCTCAGCAAAACACCCAAGCAAATTTGGTGATTTGTCTTCGACTTTCACTATCTTTGTTTTGACGATGCAAAGGTAGGAATGGAGAATGCAATCTTTTTTCGTAGCAAGAAAAAAATCAAAAAAAATATAAGTTTTAGTAGAATCAAACAATAATTGCCATTTTTGTATGCAGATATCCAATATGAATATTTCGACACAAAAATGGCAATTATTACTAAAAAATCAGAAGTCTGTTACCTTACAAAGAAGCTTTCTACCAACGAACACAACTGTTTATCAGTTAAATTATCAACACCTACCTTATCAATCAATGCATATTCTTCTTTCTTGTTGGTAATTACGAATTTGCGTTCTTTTCCTTCCACTTCACATAAAAGGTGATAGTTACCTTTGTACGCCTTTTCTACACGCACATTCTCAAAAATAGTATCACCAATTCTGAACGAAACATTCTTTCTTTGTTCTGACAGTCCCCACTCTGCCAGATGATTGTTAAGGGTGGTTTCTACAGCACCTATCCAACGCTGACTAACTTCGCATTCTTCTGCAAAGTGCCTGAATTGGCCAATGGCAGAAGCAACCTCATTTATGATGCTTTCTGCCTTTCTGATACCGTTATCTTTGCCAAGAGCCAAAGCGTCTTCAAGAGTCTGACCTTGAAGTTTACCCTGCATCATCAGACAATGCATCTTCTCAGGAAGGAAACCACCGACATTGAAGATATAAGTCATATCGTATGCCGGAGAAAGTTGCCATTGACCGCTTTCATCCATCAGGAACGAGAAGTTCTTGTTGTGATCATCCGTATTGTTGGCAAGAATATTGAATACCATTCTGCGAAAGACTTCCTCCTGGGTGCTTTCCGGTAGGCGCATCTTGCGACAAACCATCAGCAACTTTTCATAGCTGTCGGCATCAGGATATAGAGCTGCCAATGTCTGCATGTGCAATTTGCGTTCTTCATCACGATCAAAACGATGTGTAATGAAATGCTTCTGAGCTTCCACCTCTATAATCTTGCAAGGCATCATATTTATACCTGCAGCAATGGCCATTTTATAGTAAGCCATTTCCAATTCGGCAGACGAGCGTTCAGCATCGCCAAACTTCAGTATGCAATAATCAAAGCCCTTATGCCCAGCTATCTGTCCGCTTCTGATTTCTCCCGTTTTCGGATTTATCGCTATGATTGCCTTAGGTTGGCGACCGCCAGCTGATGTTCCGACAGCTATCAACGACTGCATGGTCAGCGATTCGTCTGGCATAAGTCTTACATTCTCACGCTCAACGAATATTCTCTGGGCCAAATCTGTCAATGCTTTCATATTCAGCTTTTCCGACTTTCTGATGCCAGAGGATTCGGGGATAAACTCCAAAGCTCCCATACCTCGCTTACCTATAAACGACAGAATTTCAAGCGGAGTAATTTCCTGATTGCGAATACCATTCTGTATGCGCCAACACTCAAACACCTGGTTACCCCAAGCGTCAGGCAAAGAGTCTGCAAGAAAAGGAGGCAGTTTGCGGTAAAGCTTAGTTTCCCTGTCACCCATGATGGGACGTCGGCTGGCAGGTGACTTGACAGAAGCCACAAGTGGGAACGGATCAAGTCCTCCACCAAGGAAAGCTGGATTATACTCGAAAAACGAAATGCCTCTCCTTGCATCCCAGGACAAGCGACCGATTTCCTTGTCCCAAAGCATTATTTTCAAAGAACTTGCTATCATGACTTCTTATGTCTAATTCGTTGAACTTTCTTTTCTTCCTTCACAAGGTATGCAGATGGCGGTAAATCCGGCATCAGTTCGTCAAGTGCATCTATCTGACCGATTGCCTTCAGCAGCAAAAGGAAAGTGCCGAGTGACACATTGCCCGATGTACCATTCTCAAACTTATGAATGGTAGTGATTGTAATACCCGATTGTTCAGATACCTCTTTCTGCGTCATATTGCTACGCAGACGGTAATCCTTGAATCTTGCACCAAGAAGTTTTACCAATTCTGGTATAGAATACTCGTAATAATCAATCATAATTCGTTATTTTAATTTATACTACAATATAAGTTAGACAAACAATAAGGCTATATATTATATTCTACTTATATTTATAAATGCAAAAATACTCATTTCTTTTCAAAATCCATCAATTAGCTTGAAGAAAATCTGTTTTTTTGCATTCTTTTTAACCTTTTTACAAGGAAAAAACTCAAAAGTAACAAAAAAGCGACCCGAAGGTCGCTCGTTATAAAGAGAAGGATTTACTTATCCTTCTTGGTCTTAGTTCTCTGAGATACTGGAGCTTCCTCCTTCTCTTCTGCTTCATAGAACTTGGTTGCCACGAGTATTACTCGGCTATGCTTGACACCTTCTGCATCCTGCCATTCCTCTGGCTTAAAGTAGCCCTCTACAGTAAGGAGTGCTCCCTTGACCAAGCGGTCGAATGACGAGGTGTTCTCGTTCTTGCGCCATGCCTCTACATTCATGAAGGCTGAGGTACGTGTGTTTTCTTCACCGTTCTTCTCGATTCGGCTGATAGCCAGTGAGAAGCGAGCTACGCTTGCGGTTGAGAACTGATGGATGCTTGCATCCTTACCTACGAAACCTGTTACTGCGAAAGTATTTTTCATCTTTTTCATAATTTGAATTTTTAGAAGTGAAACATTTATTTTTTACGATGCCTCAAGAGTTGGCAAGGAAAACATGAGAAGCAAGGAATTATCAAATTATTTCACCTTCAGGCAAGAAAAGTTTTATGGATGAGTATCAGACGAAAAAGTTTTTGAAATAATTCTGAGAATAGGGCATCTGGTACTTGCAGCAATGTGGCTTGTACTAACTTCGCAGCGGAAAAACTAAGTGTGGGAACTTCGTTCAGAAAATTCAAATCGAAAAGGTGACAAGAAAATACAGCAGAGGTTCGAGCAAAGGATGGCTATACATTAAAAGTTCAAGCAAGAGGTAATGCTCCAAGAATAGCAAGCCCAAAGAAAGACACGAAAACCACACCTCATTTAAGAATGTGGCAACACGGAACGATGGAATATACCAATGAGTGCCAGAGGAAGCAACTGTATGCAGAGGTTTGCAGTAGGAGGAACATGATGCAAAGGACAAGCATTACCAATCCATGGCTATAAGAGAAGCAGAATAGATGGAACCAAAATCTATAGGAACAAGAAGTATATGTCAATCTGTAAACGAGCAACTTAGCGGTCGTGTGTTTTAAAAAACATATATATGTATGATACGCCCACGTTTTATGTGCTCTTCACAAAAATAGAGGAAAGACATTTGACTTATAAGTGGTAACTTCCAAGGAGAAACCTTGCTGTACTCTCAGAGAAAAGCCACCATCAGGTAATTCCTAATGGTGGCATCCAAGTTTTATGATATATTTATCGAGAGATAAAGTCATAATTTACATAGACAAAATCCTTGTTCACCGGCATAATACTTATTGCCGTTGATTTATCCGTTGTCGAAAACAAATAAACTCCGGATTGTTCTGAAACAAGCTCATAGCTCTGCTGCAATGAACGAAGGATTGCGTCCATTTTTGAAATAGGTTCTGTGTCAATGACAGAGTAAAGTGCCCTGTCAAGAGAGAAACTATAGACAATACCTGCTCCCGTTCTCTTATCTGAGTAGACGAGCTGCACACATCCTGCCGACACTTGTTCGCTCATGGTGAAATGGTTCATTCGGGAAGCCATGTAACTTTTCACATCTTCAACGGATGCGCCTTTAATGTGAAATGGCTCAATCCATATTTCGGTGGTTGGTTCCTGGTTCTCGATGTCCTCTACAAGGTCATCACCACCGCATGAGGTGAATACTAAAGGAGTTGCCATCAGCATGAGAAGGATGGCGATTGAAAGATACTTTTTCATTTTCATGTCGTTCTATTTTTGATAATACTTATATGTTGTTTTTATATACATGCATTCACGTCCACGTGTGTATATGTATCAACGTATTTATGTATACATGGCTACACGTACACATTTTCACATAACATCCTTGATGTCTTTTGTTCTGATTTTCTTGACTTTACCATACTTCGACTCATAAGCATCAACACCTTGTTTCATAACGTATTCCATAAAGGAACGGATAGTGAAACCTTCCTTGTGGGCAATGGCTTGAACCTTGACCACAAGTTCAGTTGAACAGATGAAGGAGAAGTGCTGCCATTGGTCTTCTTTGGGAGATGCCTTATTGTTTTTAGGACTTTGGGGAGTATTCTGTTTCTCCTTGGAAGTCACATCTGTCTTGTCATTTTTCTCCTGTGACTGGATGGTAGCATCACCAAGGATATTGCCAACCAAGATGTCCATATTCTTCCGTGCCATAGTTATCATTGATTACGTGAAATTATCTCTTCTGTCAATGCCTGATAGTCCTTTGCTCCATTTGAGTGAGGGTCGTACTCAAAGATGCTTTGACCACTACCTGCCGACTCTGCCAGAGCAATGTTCTCACGAATGCGAGTCTTCATAGTGATAGCCTCGTAACGAGACTTCACGGCTTGCTCTACCACCTTGTTCAATTTACGATGGTTGAATCTTGCAATAAACACGCCACCAAGCCGTAGGTTGGGCTTTACTCTCTGCAGTGTGGAAACGAAGGCATCAAGCATCCTCATACCTTTCAACGGAAGAAGTTCGGGAGTCATAGGTACAATGATTTCATCAGCTGCGAGGAAAGCATTGGTAGTGACTATTCCTAATGATGGAGGACAATCTATGAGAATGTAGTCATAGTTCTGCTTGATTGGTTCAAGCAGTTTGCTTAGCAACTGTTCTCTTGCCAGAAGATTGGTCAAGGCTATTTCTGCACTTGCCATTTCAAGGGATGAAGGAATAAGGTCAAGATTATCTCTGACATGCTTCACTGGCAAGGGTGCGCCATCGACCAAAGAGTCAAAGATGCTTGCGTCAATTTCATTTTCATTGGGGATAAAATACAATGTAAGATTTGCTTGACCATCAAGGTCTATAAGCAGAACTTTTTTTCCCATGCGTGCCATGCAAGCCCCGATAGAGGCTGTGGAAGTCGTCTTTGATACGCCTCCCTTATGATTGGCTAATGTAATAATTCTCAATGACATAATAATTTTCTTTTTGTATATATGTATTAACGTATTCATGTCAACATGTATTCGTGTGTACGTGTATTCATATCTACACGTGTACTTGTATCAACGTTTACACAATCTGCGTAGATTACGAGAGTCCCTAATGCTCCTCCTAACAACTTAATATGTCAGGAGAAGCGTCAGGATTTGAATGTCCATTTACTCAAAAGTGAAAGTACGGATGTAGAAATATGTCTCATCGTTTTCGTACTCATACTCATTGATAAAGTCCATCATCTGTTCATTGGTTCGTTCACCTTGCTCTATGCCGGTCTTTGAAGTCCATTCCTTTATTGCTTCCTCGATTGTGCCATAAACATCATCACAACATTCCTCAAATGGTTTACCCGATGCGCTGACACAACATTCTTCGGGAAAGTAATTGCCCTCATCATGTGTGTAATAGACCTCACATCCACATTCGCAGCAACGATAAGATATACTCAACTCACTGCCAAGAAGTCTGTCAATCTCAAAGAAGATGTCATTACAGGCATCCCATGCTGTTTCCGTCTCAAAAGAAAGCAGACATACGTCTTCGTCTTCCTCATACTCAGCCCAATAGATATGACCTCTGACGCAGATTTGTTTTGCTCCATAGTCAATACCATAATGCTTTGCAAGGTCGCTCAACCAAATATTCTTGTTATTAACCTCCATGCTTTGAAGGGTGTTCCAAAGGTTGTTTACTGCCTCACGTGTTCCTGTGACCTTATAGGTCGTTGTTGCTTGATTTGCCATAATCTTGTACTTTATTGATTACCATTCTGTATAATAACTCTGGTCGTTGTTCTCGCATTCCTCATTCCATTCTTCATCGGTGAAGTCGGTATGCAAGCAGTCTTTACTGCAATAGTAGGCTACACCCATATCCACGCAATACCCCTCACGCATCAGTTTACCACATTCAGAACATCTTCTGCAAGTTCTGTCAGTGTTCCACCAATAGTCCACCAAAGACTCTGCTACAACGTCTTCGCTTGTGTTCTCATCCCACTTGTCAAGATAGAATGTAGCGAACTTTTTCAACTCCTGCTCATTGAATAGTTGCTTGTCTGTGCCACTCACTGCCTCAGTCAGTCGGCTCAAAATAGATTGAATTGTTGTCATGCGATATTATTTTTTCTCCCTTTCGTAGATTTCTTCTACTTCTGGGATGGTTAAACAAATTTGTTGCCTTCTAAAGGGGCTTTGGTCAAATGGAGCAAGGTTATGTGGTCAAATACTACCCGTAGGTGTGGAGATTTTACCATCATACACAAGTGCCTGACCTTGATCAGATGAAGACAAAGCTATTACCTTTGCAACATCATTTGTTACCACCACAGAAATAGAGAAATACATGCAATGCTATTTCTTTTCAAGGAGGAAATCATTTAAGTCATTATAACTTTGGTATCTATATGACTCATCTATGGAAATACAGGGGTAAGCCCTTACTATTTCCTTTGTTGCTGTTCTTCCAGCTTCATCATTATCAAGAAAACAATGGATAGAGTCATATTCTTTAAGATAGGGCAAAAGCACTCTTACTTCGCCAACACCGTTAAGGACAAAGAAGTCGCATTGTTCTATAACAGTAACACCATTGCCAGGTATTCGAGCATACAGAGTCATGTATGCCAACATATCAAAGAATCCCTCAAAAATACAGCATCGTTTCTGAGGAACTTCCTTCGGATAGATGGCTGAAATACTCTTTTTACCTATACAACGTTTGCTTAGTTTATTTCGAGCTTCCATGCCATTGGCAACATTCATGAAGGCAATAGCATAGTATCGTTTGCCTCGAAAGGAATAATGAACCTCTCTGCAATACTTTTGAGCTATGGTAAAATCTATACGTCTCTGGATTATATAGTCACGAAGTATGGGATGAGTGAGAGGGCTTATCTTGTCAACAACCGTTTCATGGTTGTGGTTTTCCTGATATTCACTACGCTTACCTTCAAACCATTGGCGTTTCTTTTCTTCCTCCAGTATTCTGGCATTATAATCCTCATTGAATTGAAGTCTTTTCTCTTTGATTTGCTTTTCGAGATAGCCTAAGACCTCATGCATCGTCCATGACGGATTTAGTCGCTCTACAAGGTTTATCAGATTGCCACCTCTGCCTGTACCGAAGTCATACCAAAGATTATCCTTGGTATTGACTACGAACGAAGGTGTTTTCTCTAAGCGCAATGGTGAACAATAGAACACATTCTTGCCCTTAATGGAACCTATTCCATAATTGTTCTCCTTCATCCAATTATAGATACTAACAGACTTTATTTCTTCTATTGTCATGTTCATTATAGATTAAATGCGCCCACGTGTGCGTGCGTGTGCGCGTATGTGTATATATATACCCTTTAAACCTAAACCTTAAACTTGCCTTGCTTTGCTTGTTTCTGGTTTCTTGAAACACTCTGATTTATAGACATATCCATCTTTCTCTCTTACGATAATACCTTTACCTGTTAGAAGTTTAAGGAGGTCCTTAATACCATTGATACCTCGCTTGTAACCAGCGGCTTCGTATGCTTGCGAAACAGAGTTGACCAAGTCGTTGTATCGTGTAAGGGAATTTTTCTCAAACACTTTGCTCAAAATCTCCTGATGTATCTCATTGTCAAGGCTGACAAGTGACTTCTCCTGACGCTTCACGACAGTAACAGAAATGCCAGAGTCAAGAACAGGAAGTTTATTGTCATCAATATGGAAAGCAAATGTGCTGAACTCCTTATCTCGCATGTGCATTGGTTTAACCTCACTGATGCTGTTGTTCTGCATATTCTTGCTAATAATAAGAACCGTCTCAGCTTTGTTTTCCAATTCAGTACCTATATGACCACGAGGATTATTATCGTTCTTGTTTAAATGAAGGACTGTATGGATGTGTAGATCATATACACTTGTCCAGGCCATTAAGACAGTCATCACATCAGTTGCTTCCTTACCGTTATTGATGTCATACATGAGGTCTCTCAGACCATCGATGATGACCAAACCTACTTCATCGTATTTACGTAAAGCATAATCAATAAGGGCTATTCGCAGTTTGGGTGTATATTCACGCAGTCCCCAGAACATAAGGCGAGGATCATCTTTTTTGAACGATAGTCCAGACAATTTATAAATACGTTCCAGGACTGTGTGACAGTGATATTTACTCTGCTCCGTATCGAAATATAAAATCTTCCGTTTGCCTTCTGGAAGACACGCTCTGTAGTTCAATACCGTAGTGTTGGTAACAGCAGCGGCTACCATGGCAGAGATATTGAAGGTTTTCTTGCTCTTTGCTTTGCCGGTAGATGCACTAAAGTTTCCAAAGGTTGCAATGGTACAATCACCGACGAAAAGAATTTTAGGCGGTATAGTAACTTTGTCTGTTGCTTTGATTTCACCTTTTGAAAGATAGGAATCGAGTTCTTCGTCGCTGAAATTGTCCTTGTCAAGCATAGACACTTCAAGCGATTGGTGTTCAAATGAGGTCTTTTGATTGTCAATGCTCATCTTATTAGTTCTTTTTTCCATTCTGCTTATTCTTTTTTATATCTGTTCTAACATCTTTGACAGAAATCGCACATCTGTCAAGAAGTTCTACAAGGCGCGAGTCTGGCAGATTCACGCCGTCAATGCTATTCTTTTTCGTTTTCTTCATAATTAGTGGAATCATTAGATATTGTTTTAGAAGAACCTTTGGTTATTTCAGAGCTTAGAAAGTTGCTCTTTTTAATCCACTCAATCAGTTCCTTCTTTTCAAAGAATATCATCTTGCCACGTGGCTTGAAATGCGGAATCTCACCACTGCATGTGAGTTTGTACAGAAGACTCTGTGAGATGTCAAGGTACTGGCAAACCTCCTTCATATTTAGTATGTCCTTTGTCGTATAAAGAGTTTCCTCAATGGATTTGAGTCGCTCATTGATAACTTCAGGTTCCACAGTTGTCAATTCCTTAACCTGCATTTCCAAGAGCTCAATGCGTTTAGCCAAGAGCTCGTATTCTGTTTTCTTTTTTGCCATCTACATATGGATTTGAAATTAGACATTGAGGGAGCTACCCCCATTATTGAACCGATTCATTTGCAAAGGTAGAGGAGGTTAGTCACTATAAGGAACAATGATGCTATATAGGAATGATTGTTTCGCTATTATATAGTTATGTTCCTTTCATTTGGTAGTCTTTATTGACTGATTTAGCACTTTCTTGCAATTAGCGGTCTTATATCTGATTAGATAGAGTGTGGTGTTATACCAAAACATGGCAGTTTGTACTATTTAGGCGTTTAGACCGCACTTTTTTAGAATATTTTCACTAACTTTGCACCATGATTAAGAGAGCAATATTCTATGGAACAAGCCAGGACAAGTTCAATAAGCACTTCACCAGTGATGATGATTGCTTCAAATACTTGTCTGAAATCAAATGGAAAGATGACACTTTTGTATGTACAAGGTGTGGCAATACTCATTATTGCAAAGGTCATCTGCCTTTTTCAAGACGTTGTACAAAATGCAAGCATGACGAAAGTCCGACTGCAGGTACTGTGTTTGATAAATTAAAGTTCTCTCTTAATACAGCTTTTCACATTGCCTTTAATCTATGTACATCAGAAAATGGTGTAACATCAACGGCCTTATCTATAAAATATGGATTAAGACAAAAAACTGCCTGGGATTTCAAACGGAAGATACAACATGCTATGGGCTATGTCGAAGAAAAACCTCTAGAAGGTATGATTCTCGTTGACACCTTTGAGATAGGAGATTCAAAATGTTCACCAAAAGGCGATTTGGTGATTATCGGCATGGAAATCCTTGGTGGGAAGATAGCAGGTCACGAATATGCCTATGTCGTTGACAGTGCATCACCAGACTCTATTAGAGATTTTTTCAAAAAACACATCAGTAGGAATAGCCAAATCATAGTCGGTAAAGAGAGTAGAGGCGAGCAATATGCAGATGAATACTCAGATAGTATAGCTACAAGATTAGAATATTCAGCTCTCATGGACAAACATGTATCAAATCTAAAGAAGTGGTTGTTTGGAGTACATCGTCACTGTTCTGCTGAATACATTCAAGATTATCTGAATGAATACTACTTCCGACTTAATGGACATAGGGATAACACTGTATTGTTTGATACACTCATGAATTTAATTGTAAAGAATAAGCCATTGCATTAAATGACACCATTCTTGATTAGCCCGTACATTTCTCGAAATTCAAAAAATCGCATAGACGTTCCTATGCGATTTAACTCATTATATTTTATCACATTATAAATTTAACAAAAAGAAAATGAAACGGTTAACAAAAACGCCCGTTTTCTCTCTTTTTGTGCCCATGTTGCGTAAACTGCGCAAAAAAAACAGAGAATGAATTGCCAAAAGATGAACTTTGGCAACTTTATTGTGCTGCCTACGAGCAGTACCAGTCTGAAATCATCAATGGTGAGAAGTCATATTCTCGCTATGTGAATGATTTCTATTACTACCATCTTCCTGCGATGAATATGAGCGAATCAGATGCAAGGGTTCATATTATGAATGTCTGCGGTCTGAAAGAGCTTCTTGAAAATCGTCGTGATCTCGTTGATGCTTTTTTCTCAAAAGATAAGTTCGAGGAAAAAGATTATCAGCAGATGTTCCATCTGTTTGATTCTGGACAAAGCCTTACTCCAGATGAAGACTGTCTCGCACGATTTTCAGACAAGCAGATTTGCCTCATTACACAGTTTGCAAATGATGTGAGTCTCTTTAAAAATGCCGTGACTGATTCTGACATTAAGGATCTGTTCAAGTGTCAACTCACAAAACCTCTCCAGGCTGGCATTAACAGACACGTAGCATTGTTCTTCGGTGCTCTTCGTTCCTATGGATTATTGCCTTTCCGATGGCAGATGATAATTGAGGAGAACAAACTCATTGCTTCGTCAGCTAATAACGAACCACTACGTGCAAGCCAGTTACGTTGTGGTCTGTCTCAGGCCAAAAATGTGAAGCTTGCAAAGATGAAGTCATCCAACTACAAGATTGAAGATTTGGGATTCGAAACCGTATGTGAGAATTTCGTCAAGAAACTGAAAGAAAGTATGTAAAATACAAGAAATCCAACCAACAACAAGTAGGGAAGATATATAATGAATGTATAACAATCCCTATATAGTTGGCTTATCTACGCATCCAAGTTGTAGGAGTTACCTTTGCATTCGAATCGGTTCGAATACGGAGGTAGCTCCTCTTTTTGAAAACAATAATCATAAGAAATACAGACAATGGACAATAATACAGAATGTCATTTCATTGATAAAACTGTCACATTCGACCAGTTTGTCAACGAACTAGCAACAATGATTGCCTTAAGGATTCATCAGGTTGAAAAAGGCCAGCTTGAAATCAGCCAGACAAAAGCGTTCCAAATGTATGGACGTGCAGACGTTGAAAGATGGATTAAGAGTGGCAAGTTAAAACCTTCCAGAATATCTCCTGGCAAGAAACGATATAAGCTGATAGATTTGCAGAAACTTGCGAATATTCAACAAAACTATCTTTTGTAAGCGTATAAAAACGAAAAAGCTCAGATATGACTTATGCCATATTTGGGCTTTTTCGTTGTTGTTAAGCGTAGTGACTATCAAACAAGACGCTGATACATCTGTGTTAGTTCCTTGTCAATATTAGTAATTTTGAACTGAACACGGGCGTTGCTGATTTTTTTAGGAAGCATTGTCGTCAATTTATCCATGATTTGATCAACGTTAGAGAAACCGGTATCTTCAATGGCACAAACCATTTTACCCATAACGTATGCTTCTGCACGAACATTATTGTATTTGGATATTCTCTCAAAAGACTTATCTTCCTTTTCAATGTGCTTCGACTCATTATCAGTAAAAAAGACAAAATCTATGACCTTCTCATTAAGAATCCACACAGGAGTATAGTCTATCTTAACATAGACTCTTGCCATTCTGTTTATGGAGTGGTTAAGACCGAAATCAACCTCATTCATAGTTGCGCCACATTCATTTTGCGCTATGGTAGCCCAACTATGACGGAACGCATACAATGATGCTCTGAATCCCGGTTCTACTTTCTCCCAAACCTGTTTGATTCCAGTGTTTACATTTGCGCAAAAGGAATCTGATGTTGACAGGCGATCATGAAAATTGAATAGCCATGGAGAATCAGCATTCTTAGAGAGGTACTTCTCAAAGGTTGGTTTCAAAAAGGGTGGTACACGCACTTCAAAGTAACCACGATCTGAACGTACAGACCTTGTTTTCTGACGCTCGTAGTGGAAGATGCCATTATTATACTGATCCTTCTTAGCATTGAATATGTCCACGGCGTTAAGACCACACATGCAGAATGAAATCAATGCAACATCCTGTCCAACCTCCATCAAAGGATTGGTGAATCGGCTTCTATCCGGTACGACATTAAAGAACGCACGCAGCTTGCTTGCTGGGATAGCTCGTTTCTCAGGAACATCACTCTTGGGAATTCTAACGTTTTTCCAAGGATTCTTCAATTTTACGATTCCACGCTCCTCGTCATTAAACTCTCGAATAGCGGCTTTATACACCTCTCTCATACAAACTGGATACTGCTCCTTGCTACGAGTGGTGGTTGATAAAGACTCTATCCATTGGTTAAGAAAAGAAGATGTAAGGCGAGAGAACATAATGTTATCTGTTCCTGCAAATCTCTCCATGTGTTGCAATGCCCACTTATAGTTACGAGAAGTGCGTTCCTGACCACGGTCTATCAACTTCCAGATATGATCCTTAGCGTATTCTGAAAAGGACATGTCAGTGTTAAACTCCGTAACATATTTGACGATCTCGCCAACAGACCAGTTGCTAGAATCTACTTGGTTAAGCTGAGTGTAGTAGTGGTCTATCAATTGGGAAGTTTGCTGAATGACGAAAGGATCTATTATTTCCTTTCCGTTTCCAAGCCCTTTGTCGTTAACAACCCATGAGGTTTTTACATACGAAACTTGATTTCGCTTCGTGAAACGAATGTAAACTGGATAAAGTCCAGCTTTGGTTTTAATTCTGACCGTTGCTTTTAAATTTACCATACTGATTTAATTAGTGAAATATTGATTTATTCCTTTTGTTCTTTAGCTAAGCTATTTTTTTTAGTGTAAAACAATCTATGATTTAGTGTAAAACATATGTAAAACAAACCCATCATGGACTGCTTTTATTACGTGCAGAACGTGTTGAAAAGAATAAAGGCAAGCACCTGATTTTCAAGTGCTTGCCTCGTATTTCACTAATTTTCAGCATTCAAGGTTTATTCCTCTACAGCAGCCTGCGCCGCAGCCAGACGTGCGATAGGAACGCGGAATGGAGAACATGAAGCATAGTTCATGCCAACCTTTGCGCAGAACTTCACGGATGATGGTTCACCGCCATGCTCGCCGCAGATACCAGTGCGGAGGTCAGGACGTGTGGCACGACCATTCTCTACAGCCATCTTGATGAGCTGACCGACACCTTCCTGGTCGAGAACCTGGAATGGGTCAACCTTCAGAATCTTCTTCTCCATGTATGCTGGGAGGAAGGAAGCGATGTCGTCACGAGAGTAACCGAAGGTCATCTGGGTGAGGTCGTTGGTACCGAATGAGAAGTACTCTGCCTCTTCAGCAATCTTGCCTGCGGTGAGAGCGGCACGTGGAATCTCAATCATAGTGCCAATCTCGAACTTGACCTCGATACCGTACTCAGCAAATACCTCCTTGGATGTCTCAAGGATAATGGACTTCTGCTGCTTCAGCTCCTGAACGGTACCGATAAGCGGAACCATGATTTCAGGGCATGGATTGAAGCCTTCCTTCTTGAGCTGGCAAGCAGCGCCGAGGATAGCACGGGTCTGCATAGCAGTAATCTCAGGGAATGTGATTCCAAGACGGCAACCACGGTGACCGAGCATAGGATTGTTTTCTGCCAAAGAATTGACACGCTTCTTGATTTCCTCTACGCTGACGCCCATTTCCTTTGCCATGGTCTCCTGACCTGCGAGATCATGAGGCACGAACTCATGGAGAGGTGGGTCGAGCAGACGGATATTCACATGGAAGCCGTCCATTGCCTTGAGGATTCCGTAGAAGTCAGCCTTCTGGTAAGGAAGGAGCTTGGCAAGAGCCTTCTCACGACCTTCCACAGAGTCAGCGAGAATCATCTCACGCATAGCGACAATCTTCTGGTCGTCGAAGAACATGTGCTCAGTACGAGTCAGACCGATACCCTTAGCACCGAAAGCGCGAGCGACCTCAGCATCCTTAGGTGTGTCAGCATTGGTACGGATCTGCATCTTTGTATATTTGTCGCAGAGGTCCATGAGTTCCTTGAAGTCACCTGACAGTTCGGCAGCCTTTGTCTCAATCTGACCTTCATACACCTGACCAGTGGTACCGTTGAGAGAGAGGTAGTCGCCCTCCTTATATATAGTACCGTCGATTTCCACAATCTTCTTCTTGTAGTCCACATTGATGGCTCCAGCACCGGAAACGCAGCACTTGCCCATACCACGAGCCACAACGGCAGCGTGGGAGGTCATACCGCCACGAGCGGTGAGGATGCCTTCTGCGGCAGACATACCAGCGAGGTCCTCAGGAGAGGTCTCGATGCGGACCATGATAACCTTGTGGCCATCAGCGTGCCATTCCTGTGCGTCGTCAGCATGGAATACGATCTGTCCGCAAGCAGCACCTGGAGAAGCAGGGAGACCCTGTGTGATAACCTTAGCCTTTGAGAGTGCGAGTTTGTCGAATACAGGGTGGAGCAGTTCGTCGAGCTTCTGTGGCTCACAACGGAGGATAGCTGTCTTCTCATCAATCATTCCCTCATGGAGAAGGTCCATAGCTATCTTCACCATTGCAGTACCGGTACGCTTGCCGTTACGTGTCTGGAGGAACCAGAGTTTGCCTTCCTGTACGGTGAACTCCATGTCCTGCATATCGCGATAGTGGTGCTCCAGCTTGTCCTGGAGAGAGTCGAGTTCCTTGTAGAGTTCCGGCATAGCCTCTTCCATAGAAGGATACTTAGCCACGCGCTCAGCCTCGGAGATGCCAGCACGCTCAGCCCAACGCTGTGAGCCGATCTTGGTAATCTGCTGAGGAGTACGGATACCAGCTACCACGTCCTCGCCCTGAGCATTGATGAGGTATTCACCATTGAAGAGGTTTTCACCGTTTCCAGCGTCACGAGAGAAGCAAACGCCAGTGGCGGAAGTGTCGCCCATGTTGCCGAATACCATTGCCATAACGGAAACAGCCGTTCCCCATTCGTCAGGAATACCTTCCATCTTACGATAGAGGATAGCGCGCTCGTTCATCCAAGAACGGAACACAGCGCAGATAGCTCCCCAGAGCTGGTCGATAGGATTAGTAGGGAAATCCTGTCCGGTCTGCTCCTTGATGGCAGCCTTGAAGAGCTCTACGAGCTTCTTGAGTGATTCTACAGACAGATCCTTGTCGAGAACGACGCCCTGCTCTTCCTTCACCTTCTCGATGATAGCCTCGAACGGGTCGATATCCTCCTTGTTGACAGGCTTGAGACCCATTACCACGTCACCGTACATCTGCACGAAACGACGGTAGGAATCATATACGAAATGAGGATTGTTGGTCTTCTTCACCATACCCTCAGCCACTTCGTCATTAAGACCGAGATTGAGGATGGTGTCCATCATGCCCGGCATAGAAGCGCGGGCACCGGAACGAACTGAGACGAGAAGAGGATTCTCTACGGAACCGAATTTGCAGTTCATCAGAGCCTCTGTATGAGCTACAGCGGCATTCACTTCATCCTGAAGCAGTTCTTTGATTTTCTCTTCACCGACTTTGTAATATTCATTGCAGGTGTCTGTGGTGATGGTGAAACCTGGAGGTACAGGAACACCGATAAGATTCATTTCAGCGAGGTTGGCACCCTTGCCACCAAGTGCTTCGCGCATCTGCGCATTACCTTCGGCTTTACCGTTACCGAAAGTGTAAACTCTTTTCTGTGTCATTTTTTCTATATTAGTTGTGTATGGTTTTGACGTTAATACCTATTCATATTAGCCAAATATTCATTATTCATTATACTTTTTAGATTGGCTCTTTTATATGCTCTTATGGTCAATGGTTCATTCGTCATGTACCTTCGTCAAGATACGGATTAAAATAATAGATTGACTTTGTGAAAGCTTTAGTTTAGGGCCAGCCTTTATTAACAGCGTACAAAGTTAATTTATTTTTCTATTTATTCCAAATTATCATTGTGCTTTTTGTGTTATTTGTGCGTATTTATACGATTTTCATCTTACTATGCGGTTTTTCAAAAAAAAATATGTAACTTTGTACCAAATTCGGATTTTTCAAAAAATGTCATGGGAAAGGAATTGCGGGGACAAAGAAAGATGCGTGGCAAAAACATGCTTTTTACTATCAGAAACAGAATTTCGCAATAGTCTTGTCGAACTCTATCTCCATAGCAAATACTCCTTTTCCCGTGCAAATAACAACAAACAGAAACAAGATGTCAAGAAAGAAAAAACCATTACCACTTCTTGAAAACGTGACAATCACGGACATTGCCGCTGAAGGCAAGAGTCTCGTCAGGATAGATGACCTCGTGGTTTTCGTGCCTTTCTGCGTCCCTGGCGACGTGGTGGACCTGCAGATTCGCAGGAAGAAGCATTCCTATGCAGAGGCTGAGGTGGTGAAATTCCACAAATACAGCGATGTCAGGGCAGTGCCGTTCTGCGAGCATTTCGGCATCTGCGGAGGATGCAAATGGCAAAACCTGCCTTATGAGGAGCAGATTCGCGCCAAGCAGAAACAGGTGTATGACCAGCTTCACCGCATTGGCAAGATAGAGCTTCCTGAGTTTATGCCTATCCTCGGGTCGGTAAAGACGAAGGAATACCGCAACAAACTGGACTATGGCTGCTGCAACAAGCGCTGGCTGACCAGAGAGGAAGTGGCAGCCGGAACAAAGTACGACCAGATGAACGGTATCGGCTTTCACATCACTGGTGCCTTCGACAAGATTTACCCTATCGAGAAATGCTGGCTTATGGATGACCTGCATAATGACATCCGCAATTCCATCCGCGACTATGCGTATGAACATAATCTCACATTCTTTGATCTGCGCCAGCAGGTGGGACTCCTGCGCGACATTATAATAAGGTGCAGCAATTCCGGCGAGTGGATGGTCATCCTGCAATATCATTTCGACCACACATCAGAAGAGGCACTTTCCGAAAGCGAAAGCCAGGCAATGGCTCTCCTTCAGTTTGTCGCCGACAAATTCCCGCAGATTACCTCCCTCATGTGGCTTGACAACCAGAAGTGCAACGACACGATAGGCGATCAGGAAATACATCTGTTCAAGGGCAATGACCACATATTCCTCCTGATGGAGGACTTGAAGTTCAAGGTAGGACCAAAGTCATTCTATCAGACAAACACAGAGCAGGCTTACCATCTCTACAGCGTAGCGCGCAAGTTTGCCGGACTTACTGGTTCGGAAGTGGTCTATGACCTTTACACCGGCACTGGCACCATTGCGAATTTCGTGGCCCGCCAGGCGAGCAAGGTAGTAGGTATAGAATATGTTCCGGAAGCTATCGAGGATGCTAAAATCAACTCTCAAGTTAATAGCATCGTCAATACGGACTTCTATGCCGGCGACATGAAGGACATTCTCACTGACGATTTCATTGCAGCGCATGGTCAGCCGGACGTGATAATAACAGACCCACCACGCGCCGGAATGCATCAGGACGTGGTGAATACCATTCTTCGTGCGCACCCTAAGCGCATAGTATATGTCAGCTGTAATCCTGCCACTCAGGCCCGCGACCTGCAATTACTGGATTGCGACTACAAGGTGGAGGCTGTCCAGCCAGTGGATATGTTCCCTCATACACCTCATGTGGAGAACGTCGTATTGCTTTCCGCCCGCAATTAGAAGGCTATTTGCATGAAGTTGTCTGACAAAGGACTAACGGCAATTACCCGATGAAGCAAAGACAACAAACACATACAAGCACTAAGATTTCAGCGACCAACAGCCCAATCGAAGTTATGGGCAGTTGGTCGCTGAAACTTTTCTATTAAGTGACGGTAAAAAAATAAATTGGTACGATTTGAGTGAAAAATGTACCATATCAATATAAATTCTTAGCCTCATCTATTTTGGCTGTCAGGACATTCATCCCTTGAAAGAATTGAGCGCATCCACGACGATACGAGCCTCATCAATGGCAAGAGCCTGATTTATCGGGAGAGAGAGTTCCCGGGCATGAATCCTCTCAGTAATCGGAAGAGAAAGACGAGGATTGTTCCATTCAGCCTTAGCATAGCATTCCTGGAGATGTGGCGGAACAGGATAATGTATCATTGTCTGGATTCCGCACTCTGCAAGATGAGCCTGCAGAGCATCTCGCCGTTCGCAGAAGACAGGAAACTGATGATAGACATTACGCTCGTCAGAGATACGGGAAGGAAGCGCGATGAGGGGATTGACGATATGGTCGTAGTAATAATGGGCAATGACCTGACGATGCGCATTGTCAGCGTCAAGGTATTTTAACTTGACAGAAAGGACTGCAGAGTCAATCTCTGACATCCGGCTGTTTATCCCTTCATACCTGAATGAGTATTTCCTCTGGCTGCCATAATTCGCCAAAGCACGAACCGCGTCTGCAAGAGCAGAATCATCAGTAGTCACGGCACCGGCATCACCAAATGCGCCAAGGTTCTTTCCTGGATAGAAACTGTGGCCTGCCGCATCGCCAAGAGAGCCTGTCCTTCTGCCATCCCAAGCGCATCCGTGGCTTTGCGCACAGTCCTCCATCAGTTTCAGTCCATACTTTCTGCAAATCACTGCCAAGCGTTCATCATAAGCGAGACGACCATATAGATGAACTATCATCACGCCCCGTGTGCGTGAAGTGATGGCTTTCTCAATGCTGTCAACGTCAATCTCAAGATTGTCCCATGTCGGTTCGACGAGAACAGGCACCAGATTATTGTCGGTAATGGCAAGGATTGTGGCGATATAGGTGTTTGCAGGGACTATAATCTCATCGCCTTCACGGAATATTCCCAGCTGCTTATAGCCACGGATTATGAGGCGCAAGGCATCAAGTCCGCTTGCTACAGATACACAATGCCGAGTGCCCACATAGGCAGAATACGATTTCTCAAAAGCGGCAGTCTCATCGCCCTGCAGAAACCAGCCAGACTCCACTACCCTACTGATAGCCTGTTCGTATTCATCCCTGTGCTGACGCGTAATAGCCTGTATGTCAAGAAACTTTATCATTATCTCTATTCTTTAATCCACTCCAGATACTCATCATAGTCACGGATGTAATCTTCCTCAGAGTAAGCCTCTGAAGCAAGGACGAGACAGATGCTTCCGGAAGAGAAGCCTTGCTCGGATGACCATATACCTGGAGGCACAAGGAGTCCGAAGAAAGGACGGTTGAGCAGGACAGTGCGCTTGTTTGTTCCATCATCGAGCACGACCTCAAAACTGCCGGATGCAGCGACAATCATCTGCCAGCAATTCCTGTGGGCATGAGCTCCACGGCTTTCACCTGCCGGAATATCATAACTATAGAACACACGATTGACCGGGAACGGCACATGGACATTCTGATAGACATAGGTGAGGTTGCCTTCAGGATGATGCACTTTTGTCAGTTCGAGCAGTGAGCATTCAAATACCGTTTTCTTCATTTTCTGCAATCCATTTCAGGTAATCATTGTAATTCTCTATATAATCATCCTCAGAGTAATCCCTTGATGCAAGAACAAGGGCAAGCGAATTTGTGGAGAAATTCGTCATCCTCCTCCACAGCCCTTTCGGAACGTAAAGACCACGATAAGAGCGGTTGAGCGAATAGACCTTCCGGTCAGTTCCATCGCCTATCTCAACATCAAACGAACCCGAAAGCGCCACTATCATCTCTTCATTCTCCTTGAAAGCATGCTCGCCACGGTCGAAACCTCCAGGGACATCATATATCCAATACACACGGCGGATTTCAAACGGTACATTCTCGTACTGTTCGATAATGGAGAGGTTGCCGCGCGGGTCGGCAATCTTCGGCAGTTCGATTATTCTTGAGTCTCTTGTCTTGTTCATTGTATTCTGTAGAAGTGGGTGTCGGCATCCCATGTAGGAGCCAATGATATGCGGGGATTCCTGGCAACTGTCAGAATTTCTTTCCAAACGCTATTTTAGAGAACGTAAGGCATGTAATCTTCATATCTGTCAGAAATGAGCACTTGTCCATATAGTCAAGGTCATACTCCAACCGGCGAAGCATCTTCTCCATCGTGTCAGTATAGCCATTATAGATAGTCGCATAACTGGTGACACCGGGACGAAGCTCATAAAGGCGTGCGTATCGGGCATCATTCTCCATTATCCTGTCAATGTAAAACTGCCTCTCCGGCCTGTAACCCACAAAGGCCATATCGCCTTTAAGCACATTCCAGAGCTGGGGCAACTCATCAAGATGATGCGCACGGAGGAATTTTCCGGTGGGAGTGAGGCGGTCGTCATTCTCTGTGGCAAGGTCCGGACCATCCTCCTCTGCATCCACATACATGGATCTGAACTTGTAAATCTTGAACGGTTTGCCCCCCTTGCCTATTCTCTCCTGCGTAAAGAGTGCCGGACCGCTGCGTTCCTTCTTCATCGCAAGCCAGCAGAAGATAATCAGTGGAGAAAAGATTACAAGACAGATGCAGGCAACGAAGAAATCAAGCACCCTCTTCAGGTACTTGCCATAAAAAGATGAAATATGTGGTTCAGTCTCTTTTGTCATTCAGTCGGTAGTAAAGATTCATTTTTGGATAGTGCTTGATTTTTTTATCGACCATCCAATTATTATAACACTATAAAACGTCATTTATTGTGGAAAATACATACCTTTTTGCATAGAAAAATGAAATAAAACCACTTTCATGCCGTTATAATGATAACAATGTAAGCCAATCGAATACTATAACTCACTTATAACACCGAAAATACCAACTATGAGCAATATAATAATCCTACTGATAGTCTTTGCCGCAACACTCCTGTCAGGACTATTCCTCACACCTTATATAGTATCCCTCGCAAGGGAACTCCACCTCTACGACCTTCCGGACAGCCGCAAGGTGCACAAACTTCCTATCCCAAGACTCGGAGGCGTGGTATTCATTCCGGTGACCATAGTGGTAATCTCATCCTTGCTCGTCGTCCTGCTCCGCATCGGATATGATGTGGAAGCACTGTGGAGAGGCACCAACGTCCAGCATTTCCTGGCTTACATGGCAGGCAGTCTGATGCTGTATGCCATAGGACTGTATGATGACATCCACGGAGTCAGCTACAGGATAAAGTTCATCGTGCAGATAATCGCCGCATCGCTGCTCTGCATCAGCGGACTGTGGATTGCCGACTTTGCCCACGTCTTTCTGATTGACCGCGTGCCGTTCTGGATAGGAATGCCTGTCTCTATCCTCTTTGTGGTCTATGTCACCAATGCCATGAACCTTATCGACGGCATTGACGGACTGGCTTCCGGTCTTTCAGCCATTGCATTGACGGTAATCGCCGCGCTCTACATCATCGACCTTGACACCGTCTGGGCAATGCTCTCCGTGGCTTTCCTCGGCGTAGTGACCGCTTTCTATTATTATAATGTGTTCCAGAAGAAGAACAAGATATTCATGGGCGATGCGGGATCACTGACATTGGGCTACACGCTCTCTTTCCTCATCCTGCATTTCTGGCAAGCCAATGCCGTATGGAATATCCACCTCCACAACATCGGCATCGTGGCACTGAGCACACTTGCCATCCCATTGCTTGACGTGGTGCGCGTCTTTGCATCCAGAATACGCGACGGACGCAACCCTTTCCTGCCGGACAAGAACCATATCCACCACAAACTGCTCCGCACCGGAATGGGACCGAAATACACGATGGCGTGCATCCTCTTCTGCTCTCTCTTCATCATAGTATGCAACTATCTCGTGGCCGCCTACCTCAGCCAGACGCTCATCATCGTGGCAGACATCCTCTTCTACTGCCTCATGCATATCATCATCAATCATTTCATAGCAAAGAAAGAGAGAATCACTGGCGTGGAATGGACAAGGGAAATGTAAGGAAATACGCAGAACGCCGAAAACATAGCAACATGACGGACACAAGAAAAAAAAATAATCCGTATTCCTATCTTGGAATACGGATTATTCTTTTAGCCGACTACATTATTTGAAATGGTCAACGGACCTGTTTTCTTATGACATTAACGTGTACGAAATGCAGCTACATAATGTTTGTATTGCAATAGCATAGCTTTTACTCCCTAAAAGCTATGCTTTCACAGCGTAATAACTATGCTTTTGCAATGTAATATCCATGCTTTTGCAACGCACGAATAACTATATGTAATTCAATAAGTTATCAAAGGAACTCAAAAATCTTCGTAAGATACTTGACAGAGCAAAGTACGAAATTGGAATAGACACCATATCTGCGGCAAGCCTTCGCATCCTCGCGGGTGAGCTGGAGCCGATGGGACAAACTGCTTGTGCTAAGTCCTCCAGTACGCATCGTGACGAAATCCTTCTCTATGTACTTCGCCTTGATTCTGTGCTTGCAAAACAGCCGCACCATCATGTCATAATCCGAAGCAATACTGTAATCGAGAGAATAAAGACCATACTTCTCAAACACTTCCCTACGAGCATAGAAAGAGGGGTGTGCCGGCATATAGCCGAAGCGCATCGCCCACGGACGAAACCTCCTGCTGCTGTAATATCTCACGCATTTCTCCAGATTGTCCGGCCTTACGAAATGTATGTCTGCATAGACGGCATCATTATCTCCTATCTGTTCAGCCACCGTGCTCAGCACATCGTCGGAAGTGAAGAAATCATCGCTGTTGATAATCCCAACCACATCGCCTGTAGCCATACGTATGCCCTTGTTCATGGCATCATAAAGTCCACGGTCCTTCTCCGATATCCATTTCATCCGTCTCTCAAAACGCGGCTCATATTCACGCAATATCTTCACCGTGTCGTCCGTAGAAGCACCGTCCACCACGATATACTCCACATCGTCATGGTCCTGCCTCAACACGGACTCCACTGTGTCACGAAGCGTCTGAGCGCTGTTATATGTTACTGTAACGATTGATATCTTCATTTTTTGGCAATTAAGGAATTATACAAACTGATATAGTCGGCAAATCTTTCGTCCTTATCATACAATCTTTCAGCTCTTTGCCTACACGACAGACTTGAAAAAGGATGCGTACGCATTCTGACAATCGCATCTGCCAGGGCATGGACATCGCCTTGTCCGACTACGATTCCAGTCTCAGGACTAAGAATCTCAGGCGAGCCACCTGTACGATAAGTTATCACAGGAGTCCCGCAAGCGAGAGCTTCTATGTTAGTGGTAGGGAAAGTGTCTGCATAAGTGGGATTGACAAAGACGTCGCTTTGGGAATACAACTGTACAAGATCGTGCTGATTACTTGTACGACACATTCCTTTAATTCCTTGAGGAAGTTTCTTCAAGTCGTTATCTTTTAATCCCACAATCGTTATTTCATACTCTTCCCGAGGAAGAAGCGTTCTGAGTTTATATATATCATACAGACCTTTATCCCTTGTCATAGGATTGCCAATGCAAAGTATGCTGAATTTTTCTCCGCCTTTTGGCAAGACGGGTTTAAACAGGTCAAGGTCAATACCATTGTGTATCAATCGAATATCATGATTTTTATACATGGACTGTCTTACAAAATCCTCAAGCCATTTTGACACACAAACGATGGTAAGATTCCTGTTACCGGCAATCAGTGTCTTCTTAAGAGTGAAATTCCTTTTCGACATATCGAGAAACAATGACCTTGGGACACTTCTTTTCTGTGGACAATCAGAGCAGCAATCCTTCCATTTGTCACAATTTGCAGTAACGAAATGAATGCAATGCCCTGTGAATGACCAGCAATCATGCAAAGTCATCACGACAGGAATGTCTGTACCATTAAGATAATCAAACAGAACCTTGTAATTCAGGTAATATCCATGAATATTATGCAAATGGATAACATCAGGGTTTATGCTTTTGATAAAACTGATGAGGCGACGGGTTGCACATGTAGAACCCAAGCCATCAGCGTCCAGGAGCAGACTTTTCAAGGCATGGAAATACTCCCCCACCTTGCCCTGCACCTGATAAGACCTGAGCATTGAAGGATTCACATATCGGGCACCGTGAGCCACATACACATCCCATCCGTCCTTTTGGGCCAGAAGACCGATCTGTTCGGTTATCTTTCCTGTAGCACCATGATTACGAGTGACATTGATTTCTAACAGCTTTGGCATCTTTTCATTCTAACTACGTTTGACACTCAGAAAATAGAACACATGATTTACAGGCCAGAACGGCTCAAAGTGACGACGATTGATAACCTTTCCGCCATAACTGAAATAGTGCTTATGGTCACTCTGTGAGAACACAAACCTGAAATTCCTGCACGCTATATCTATCGATTTGGGATTTGCATGTTCGAGACGACCATAAGGGAAAGCAAAGTAATCACATTCCACTCCGAGTCTTTCTTCCATAGCTTTGCGACAATCCACTATCTGATGTTCAAGTTCGGCGATGTTATCATCATTTATGCAATAATGATCAAGAGTGTGGGCACCAAAGAGAAAGCCTCGGCTCTGCAATTCTTTCATCTGATTCCAAGTCATAGGTTTCTTGCCAGGCGATTTGGTTGTCACTTCCGTGAAATGCTTGATATAGGCTGCATCACCTTTATCTTCTGCATCTGCGAAATTAGGATTGACGAAAAACATCGCATTGACGCCATATTTTTCCAGTTGGGGAGCAATCTGGGAATAGCAGTCATGCCAGCCATCGTCAAAGGAAAAGGCTAACGTAGGACGAGTGACACGCTTACCTTCCATTATCATCTTGACTGCTTCATCAAAATTGACAAAATCGCAATACTTATGGAGTTTTTCCAACAAACGTCCGAATCTCTCCCCATCAGCCTCATTGTCATGATTCCAGTCCACCATATGTCCATTGAGCAAATGAATACTGGCTGAGGGTCTTTTCATGATACCCATTATTGATAGATAGCAATAGCGAAGAGTTTTCCGAAGAATCATATATATATTATCCATAAATCACTTTTTTAATTATTTCTATCTGATGGTGAGGGTTCCATTCGTCATCAATTTCCTTGAAGCACATTCTGCGAATATCCTCTCTTCTGTCATAATATTTTCCAAACCAATGTAAAATGCAATCTGCAAGAGATTTGACGTCATCATGCTTGAAGAATGCTCCCGTCTTACCCGAATGTATGGCCTCGAATTCCGGCATCTGCCAAGGGAAATCATCATGAGTCATTACCGGGCAACCGAACATCATTGCGTGCATCGCTGTAAGTCCTACGTTTCCAGGACTAACACATAGATCAGCATTATATATAAGACTTGCATTCGTATCTTCATCATAGCAAGGTCCGTAAAACCACACCTGCTTTTCTATATGTAAGCAAGAAACAAGAGATTCTATTTTTCCCCGTTCTTCTCCATCTCCAATAATGACAAGGTTATAGCATTTGCCTTGTAGAGCCAAAAGATGCAAAGCAGTCACGAGCTGGTCAAGTTTCTTGACCTTCGTAAGGCGACCTATAAAGCATATTACAGGATGAATATTCTGAAAATAATTCTCATATATAGGATTTCTGACCATAGACTTACGCAACGCCAACTGTGTGTCATAGTCAAGAGAATTATGTATAACATTCAGTTTCTTGCCACTGAATCCGTTATCCAGCATCAGTTTTCTGGCGTAGTTACCATAGATGAAAGCGCCATCTGCAAGTCCGAAATACGCACGTTTAATCCATTTCTTTACAAAGCCTTCCCTGCCATACCATCCATGATCCCATAAATAAACCTTTTGTTTGCGGAATCTCGCAAGTGCCATCAGCGCCCAACCTGTCAGACAAAATATACCGAGGTCGTTAATGATGACAGGCCATGAAGAGGTCTGTGAGAGAGTATTCTCCTGAAAGTAAAAAGAAGTATTTCCTACATATCTATTTCTATTGTTGATAGAATCATGAAGAACTGAAGTGTCCATTCTCTTAACACTGGTATTATCGACACCGAATATAAATCTACAATCAAAAGCAGAATCCAGTAACTCATAGATCCTCTTCCGGTAATGAGAAGCCGTAATTGACAATATACATAATTTATCCAGCATACTGATTCATCTTAATAATTAATCCACGTTTGATATTTTATCCAAAAACAAGACATAGCGGCAAGCACTTGTTCGGGAGAAAAAGTCGTTCAAATATAATATGTTACCAATAAGTAGGTAATCAGAACTAAAACAATCCTCTTTTCTTGTTTATAAAATAATACAATGCAGGAAAGAAAAGACGTATTCGCCTCATCATCAAGCTGATAAAATATTTCCGAGGAATATTACGTTTAACGAAAGCAAGATAGTCCTTGTCTGAATGCAAAGGATTATTGATATAGTTATAGCGTTCCTTGAAAGTCATGCCAATCAGCTTTTTGCACTCCTGTTCATTTGTCTCGTGGTCGTTTTCACATTCTCCACAAACATTGGCAGTGACGAGAGCTGGTAAACCGTTGCGTCTTACCATCATACAGTAATCATTATCTGCACATCCATGAATATAACAATCCGGGAAAATGCCTAATGAATCAACCACGCTTTTATCTATAAGCAAGATATTCGCATTAGTAATATCTACCAACTGAGGTTTACCGACAGGAGCAACTCTTCTGCTTATACCGCGCATTGCCGTTTCATAAACATCACCACTATATGTTATTTGACCTGAATTGCCGGGAGCGCACGTGATGCCAGAATATATGCCAGCTTTTTGAAAAGTATTTAGTGAGTAACTATGAGCATTGAGTAATTCATCAAATACATTTGTCATGACGATGGTGTCATCATTCAGCAACAGATAAAAATCCCATCGCTTTCTCTGCTTCAATGCCTCCGACCATGCCAGTCTCATACCTCCTGCCCAGAAACAATTTCCAGTACCCTCAATGATGTGCAATTCACATCTGCCATTGCAAAGGTTGCGTACAGCATTGGCGGTACCATCGGTGCAACCATCATCAGTAAGATATATTGTTAATGTAATCTCTGATCCTGTGTTGGCATTATTATATATATCATTCGCTTCAAACAAATGAGTCAAACTGGCAATAGTCTTTTCACACCTATTAAAACAGGTTAATATAACAGCAATTTCCAAATTGAAAAAGTTTAATTGATTAACAAATTGTATTTATATAACGAATATGTATGATGTAATATTGCTTTTGAGTGTTATTTTCATATGTGTTTTATTGAAAACGATTTCAAATAAGCAATTCAAAAGCAAAAAAAAACAAATATGAAATGATTTCTCATTTATTTTGAGTACCTTTGTCATGATTAAGCAATTCATCATATTATTAAGCAATACGTATACTTCGAATAATGAGCAAGATAGCAATATCAGTAATCGCATTCAATAGAATCACTTCCCTGAAAAGACTCCTTGAATCTTTAGAACAAGGTTACTATCAGGGTGAGGAAGTGCCGTTGGTTATCAGTGTTGACAAGAGCGACACTGATGCTGTAGAACTTTTTGCTGAACGATATCAATGGCATCATGGTCCGAAGACCGTTGTAAAACATAGGGAAAACATGGGTCTTCGTCGCCATATTCTCTCACAAGGAAATCTATTTGAACAATATGATGCAATTATTGTATTAGAAGATGATATCGTAGTGGCTCCGGATTTCTGGAATTTTGCCAAGCAATCAATATCTAAATATGAGCACAATGATGAGATTGCAGGAATAAGTCTTTATTCCTTTGCCGTGAACTATCATCTACGCCAACCTTTCACTCCTATGCACGACAAACATGATGCTTATTTCATGAACTGCGCAATGTCTTGGGGACAAGTTTGGATGAAAAGGCAATGGAGGGCTTTTGAGACCTGGTATAATGAACATCTGGCTTTTCCGACAACAGACCTTCTCCCTCATAGCATACAAAGCTGGGGAGAAAAATCATGGCTTAAATATCATACACGCTATTGCATTGAGCAAAACAAGTATTTCGTATTCCCTTATATATCATATACAACCAATTTCAGCGAGACAGGCACACACATAAACGAACGCGTGACCTTATATCAGGTTCCTCTGCTGCATGGTCATAAGGAATTTCTTTCATTACCAGACTTCGGAAGCGATGCGGTATATTATGATGGATTCTTTGAAAATAAAGCTTTATATAAGATTCTTGGTTTTACAGAAGAGGAATGTTGCTTAGACCTTAGCAATTCGTCTGAGACATCGCAAGGAAAGCGTTATTGGCTCACAAGAAAACAGTTGCCATACAAAGTAATAAAGGAATTTGATTTCGGATTTAGACCAATAGAAGAGAATATAATTAACGGTTGCGAAGGACATGGCATATATCTATATGATACCACGATTCCAGCAAAACGCCCTGAAAATAATAATAGAATCGTATTTCTTTCCTCTTTCTATATCCTGAACGTATTTCTCTTCATAAGAGAATATGGATATATAAATGTCATAAAAGATTTTATAAATGTAGTAAAAGACAAATTTAACATCAAATAAAATGAAACCAAGCCTTTTTGCACGATACATATTCAATAAAATAAAATTAGGCAAAAGCGTATCTTTCCCTTGCTCATCCATGATTGGCCGCCAAGCTTCTTTTGAGGGACATAATAGAATCGGAGACAATTCCAAGTTCACAGGAAGAATGGGGAAATACAGTTATATCTCTTCCGACTGTGATTTGTATGCTTCTATAGGTCGCTACACATCAATCGGAAGCAACGTCAAATCAATAATGCATAGACATCCTACGACCTACCCATACGTTTCAACATCACCAGTCTTCATTTCGCCAAAAACAGCAGTAGGCAATGGATTTGCGACAAAGTCATGCTTCAAAGAATGTGTAATGGCTGACGAAGCCAATAAAAGTGCAGTCATAATAGGGAACGATTGCTGGATAAACTCTAACGTAACCCTTATTTCCGGAATAAGAATAGGTGATGGAGCTGTTGTTCTTGCTGGAGCTGTCGTAACAAAAGACGTTGAACCATACGCCATTGTGGGTGGGGTACCTGCAAGAGTGATGAAATACCGTTATGATTCAAAGGATATAGAGTGGTTGATGAAGATAAAATGGTGGGACATGGATGAATTATGGATTAAAGAGAATTGGAAAGCATTCAATGATATCCGCAAGCTCAAAGAGGCTCTCACAAACCTTTAAAAACTCGACCTCTACATCTTATGGATGAATGCTTCAATAACAAAGTGCCTTGCAGCAAGACTTATGCACATAATAGCTTCTTGAATTTTACTGCAAGGCTCTAACCAACATATTACTAAAGTTCAATTCTGACTTAGCAGAAACTACTGACCTTGCTTTTTACAAGATCAATAATATATTTCCGTTCATTTCTTCTTAAAACGACGTAAAATGCTAATATCACATAATAACCCATTGCTACAGAAATGTAAATCCATGGGGTTAAATATCCGTTGAATAGACATATCGGCAAAAACAACAATGTCAACAATATGGCTGGCAAATAAGATTGCAGATATAACTGCCTGACATTAAAATGTATCGTGCGGACAAGGATATATGGCCTAACAACAAATAGCAAAAAGGAAAAAGCTATATAACAATAGAAGAGTGATTCTACAGGATAATCAGACCTCAGTATCAGAAAACCAACTATTACAGAACTTAAAGATATGATATTGGTAAGTATCTGATATGTCAAGATTCTACCTGTCGCCCATACCATTTCCGAAATGCCTGCATTTATAGACAATATCAGCACATCAATAATCATCAGCCTAGTCAAGGTAATTGCATAATCAGGTATCTCTTTCAACCATAATGAGAACAAAGTCTCTGGTATAAGAAAGAAAGGAATGGATATACCGAACATGACCATATACGTTACCTTTGACGAAAAGCACACCAGATAAGTACTTCGCTCTATATTATCAGCTGCATAACTCTTGACAATCTGGGGAGAAATGGATTTCTGAATGTTGTTGGCAAAAAGTTGGACTATTGTATTCACAGAATTTGCAATAGCCAAAGCGGAATTCATTACAGTAGAAAAAAAAGCGTTGATAATAAGGGCTGTACCTTGGTTCTTGGCAAGAAATGAAATTGCACCAACTGCTATTCCTGATGCGAACCTGAACACCTCCTTGTATTTTTCCTTTTCTTTGACAATGGAGAAGCGCGTTATTTCCGGGAATTGCCTATGACAATACAATAAATAAACCACTGTCGGGTAAGCAGTCATTATTGCGGTTATAAGAGCATACACAAGCAGTTTTTCCTCAAAATGATAAATAAGCAGATAAGTACCTATCAGCTTGAAGACGCTCGACAGGATGTCCGTCAAACAAAATACGTAGAAACGCTCCCGAGCTATCAGGAGACCATTATATGGTACTCCTATAAATGAAAATGCAGAAGCAATCAATGTGATGTCGAAAACCATGAAGACGTCGTTCACATCACCTTGATAGTTTATGTAATTTCCGATATAATAATGCCCTAAAGGCATTGAGAATACAATGGTAAAGAGTGCAATCATGATATGAATGATCAGGTTGACATTGAAAACCTTGTTTGCTTCATTCATATCATTCCTACCTATTGCTACAGAAATGAATCGATTTGATGTAGCTATCATTATCGTATTTAGAATTGCTATAAACGAAATGATGCCTCCTACGACAGAAAACAATCCATAATGCACGACTCCAAGTGCTTGAAGACTGTATCGGGTATATAACAATCCACAAACAGAAACAATTGCAAGGCGAACATATAGAATTAACGAATTGAAAACTATTGACTGATTCGTATTCTCTTTCATTATCTGGCAGTACTCTTTTTAAATCAACATACACACATACTCACTCCCTCTTTGAGAGTTTATCGTATGGAGTCACACATATCGTTACACAGTATCCTATAAGGAGATAAAATAAAGGCTCTGTAAGAAATGTTGCACTAAGACACATCTTTACCATTTCAATACATATCAACATGAACAGGAATTGCTGTCTAAATGTACCCCTGGATTTTATGAAAGCATAACCGGTCAGTAATATTATTGCCATGAGAATGACTACACCTATTATGTATCCAAATGTAAAGATTACATCACATATTATGTTATGAGCATAGATTATACCATATCTTTGAGAGCCAAAGAAGCCGTAGCCGAAGAAATTATCCGATTGGTCAAGAAGATTATACAATACTCGTCGCAGATCGGAACGACCTGTATCATGTCCTAAACCACCAGTGAGAAATCTGTCAACTATTCTTGTACTTAAACCTAATTCTGAAAAGAATGCCTTGAATACCAAAGCTGTCTCCACTGCAAAAGTAGCACAAAAGAAGCAGATGGCAAGTATTGCAGCCTTTGTGTATTTGGAATACCTGAACTTAGCCATTAGAAAGAAATAGGACACAATATAAATCAGGAGACATGCTACAGGTCCTCGTGATCCACATGATATCAAGGAGACAATACCAAGCAAACCGAAAAGACACAGTATGACATTGAATTTCCTAAGCGTTGCCCACCAAATCACCGCCACATGAGGCAATAACTGGTAAGCCGCATACATATTGTCCTCTGAAAGGACAGCAGCTGCATCTGCAGCGCTCTTCACGGACTGCACATAAAACATGAAATAGAATGCATAGAAACAGACTGTAAGCACTGCTATTATCACGAAAAGCCTGTAGAACTTTTCAATGTCAAGTATCCTTCCGATAAAATAATATGGAAAAACCTGGCATATGCAGATGAAAGCATATTCCTCAAGTGAATCCTGATTCTCTGGATATTCTATGTAATTTATTAAATAGACAAAAACCAAAGAAAAATAAAAAAGCAAATCATACAGAGTGAATTTCTTCTGGAAAAGAGGTATGGAGAACAACAATGGAACAACAACAATCAAAACCATTACTACATCCACATAATCGCCTATAATCGGAAATTTAGTGATAATTCCACGACTATATTCCACAAGCATCATTCCCCATAGAATACAGACAAAAAGAGTAAGCGGTGATTCTTTGGAAAAAAAACACCCTTTTATTTCATTTATTGTTTGTTTTATCATCTCTGTAATTCACTCATAGCATTTTCTGAAGTTCTTAAAACTTAATGACTTTTCGCAAGTCAGACCTTAAGATATAAGTACTCGTGACCACTGTTCCCAACACAAGCATCGCAAGAACAAACAGCATTCGTTTCGGTCCTGCAGGTAGTACAGGGACTGTCGCATTTGTCAGGATGGTAAAAGCTGGCGTGCGTTCTTGAAGCTTTGCCTTCATAGCCTCAAGCTGGGTACTCATTGCTTGGTATGTATTATACTTCATCTGCATTTCATTTTCCAACTCATCGCGCTTCGACTGCTGGCTCTGAAGTATGATGTCATTGTTGGCATCACAGAATGCAGCATACTCGTTTACGGCAGAGCGATATTCCAGATTGGCGCTATCTCTAAGTTCCTGATAATGCTTGACATCCAGACGAATCTTATGCGTGCGGTAGTTAGTGATGAATTCCTGGAGATGCAAGCGTACTGAATCTGCAAGAATGGCACATACCAAAGGATCCTGGTCACGGACTGAAATAGAGATTACACTTGTAAGTTTATCGACCTTGCAGATTACTTTGTTTCTTACATTATCCACCATCTCCGTCTCTTTTTCGGAAAGGGTAAAGGGGTCTATTTCGGCAGGAGTTCTTCTTGCTGCTTGTTCTGAAGAAAACATTTTCGCGATACTTCTTTTCAGAGAATTGAAAGGCGCCAGAAGCCAGTTCTTCTTCTGATATTTTGTGAGATATGTATAGTAGTCCGTATGAATACTATCATCAGAAGTCTTTATCTTTATACGAAACAGTTTCACAATAAAATCTGTGGATGACATCAAGTCAGGATACAATTCTGGATATATTGCATCCTGAGATCCTCCAAGATTGAAACCGAAAGAGGATGCCAAAGAAGACAAGCTGCTTGCCACCTGTCCGTCTGTACTTTCAGGTGCAAGAGTCACCTGACAATTATAATATCTTGGCTGAGGGAAAATCCAGAGGCAAGAGAGGGCGAAGACGATTGACCACATGATGAAGAACACTTTCTTCTTCATCCACAATGTCTTGAATATAGTTCCAAGATTTATAACATCTTTATTATTGTTTTGTTCACTCATTTCTGTAAATTCTTTACGTTACTAAATTAGCAATTGCAGCAATCATCATAGCGATGGAAACTGTAGAAATTCCGATGGCAAGCCACTGTGAGAGCTTGCTTGCATCAGCCTTATGTTTGTTTACATTTTCTTTATCATATGACTGCCCATCGTTCCAGTCCTCTGCTCTCTCTCCCGAATTCAAGAGCCAGGCAGATTACTTTCTTATCGGAAGCAGCATACGAGTCGGCGTAATGACGTGTGGCAAATTGACGTGCGGCAGACATTACGCCACCTTCATCGTTCATTTTGAGCTCCATAATATAGATTATGGTATCCGACTTGGCTACAAGGTCAATTCTTCCTGCTGCCACTTGCTTCTCTTCGCTTATATCATAGCCACAAAGATAAAAGATATTCTTCAGGATAAACCTGAAATGTTCCTCCAAAACGAAATTCTCTCTTTTCTGAGTGCTATAGGGAGTATTGGCTATAAGTTGTTTCAGATTAAGCATCGCCCTGTCAACATCCTCCACATTCAATGCAGTGCGCATTTGCAATATCTCATTGCTCACATCTGGAATGCTCTTGGAAAGGAGCATCGGAAGTACCAATTCGCTTACAGCCTTCTTCACCTCACGATTAGGGTAACCCAATACATATGTATTTCCATCGACAGATTTGATTGTCAGATAACCAGCCTGATAGAGGAACAGTTTCGGGTCTATCATATTCACATCACTCTCTTCCAGATAGTCGGCATCTATAAGACATCCGTCGAGGGTGGGAATATCCTTGGCAAATTTCTCCAACATCTTGAACAACATCTCATTAGAACCGGATGCTATCCAATAAGAATTCAGACGTCCACGAGAAAATGCCGACAACACGCTATAGGGATTATACACATTCTGCATGTTTTGGGAAAAATGATAACCGTCGTACAATGATTGCATCTCGCTGATTGTCGCCTCTTCACTCATATTGCATTTGTCAGCCAATCTCTTTATCTCATTCTGAAAATTATCTGTCAATTCGCTGTGTGTGATACCGCAAACAGCTGCCAACGAGTCGTCAAAACTAATATTGGCAATAGTATTCAATGTACTGAACAGACTTATCTGCGTAAACTTCGTAATGCCTGTTATGAATACACATTTTATACAATAGCCAAAATCTTTCAGCCCAGTAAAGAAATCGCGATAAATGGTCCGGCATTCCTCATGCTGATCGGTGTCATACGTATGCTGCAAGGGCACGTCATACTCGTCCACTATTACTGCTATCTGTACACCAGACTTCTCGTATGCACGACGAATCACACCATTAAATCGATTGCCCAGGGATTGCTCTGATTGTACATTTCCATAGACAGACTCGTAATAACTCAAGCGTTCGTTGAGATATTCTTTCAACGATTTGGCATCGGAACCTCCCAGACTCATACTTAAATATATGACAGGACGCGTAATCCATTCATCCTCAATGGACATTATCTTAAGTCCATGAAACAATTCCTTTCTGCCTTCGAAATAGCATTTCAATGTGGAAGCAAAAAGTGATTTGCCGAAACGACGGGGGCGACTGAGATAATTGTATTTGCGGTTGTTAGCCACAGCCCACACCATATCGGTCTTATCCACATAAAGGTAGTTACCCTTACGTAGTTCCTCAAAGTCCTGTATGCCTAACGGCAATCTTCTTTCCTGCATATCCGTATTACTTTTTCTTGAATGCTGCCAGTCTTCAACCTATAATCCACTGCCCTACTCCACGTGTCTGGCGTATGACTTGAGCCTAATACGTTTCTTCCCTCTAATCGAACCGGATTATTTTATTACCGTCGCCTTACTTTATAAGGTTGGCGATTGTGGCTATCATAGTGGCGATGGAAGCCGTGGAGGTGCCGATGGCGAGCCACTGTGAGAGCTTGCTTGCATCAGCCTTCGGCTTGGTCGGAACTATCACTTCCGAGCCCGGTGTCGGCTTTTCTCCCTTGCCCATCTGATTCACAGTACCATTCATGTGGACGATATAGGTGCTTCCCTTCTTTGCTCTTGCTCCAAATCCACCAGCCTGATTTACATAATAGCGTGCGCTCTTGCCTTTCTTGTAAGCCACTGTGTTAGGATAGAGCACGTTGCCGCTGACCTTCACGGTGTTGGTGTATTCCGGCACTATGATGCGGTCGTTCTCTCGAAGCACGAGGTCAAAGTCTGAACCCGGATTCTCGATTGCCTTGTCGAGCTGGATGCCGACATAATATGTTTCGCCGATATCGAGTTTCCTGATGTCGATGGTGTCCTCACCGGACGACTGGCTCTGCGCCATCTTGAGCACCTGATTCATTCGCGTGCGCTCTTCAGGCGTGATCCTGCGCTCCAGTCTCGCGCCTTTCACGTAGGCGAGATTGTTCACGCCTCCTGCCGCCTTGACGATGTCAGTAAGACGTGACTCACGCTTGGCAAGGGCATAGACTCCAGGGAAATTGACTTCCCCCTCGATTCTGATGTTCTGCTGCACTGTGTAGCCTGGGCTCTTACGCACATATACCTCGTCAAACGGTTCGAGGCAGAAGCCTTGCTCGCCGTCAATCACGAAGCCGTCCTTGAGAGCGAAACTGTAGGTCTTCGCGATGACTGAATCTGCAGTCAGCGCCTTAGGATTCTTCACGCGGCGTGCCACATCGACTTTCACGGACGAAGCGGTCTCATTGAGTCCTCCCGCCTGAAGCACGAAGTCTTCAAGCGTCTCATTGTCAGCATATTTATACACACCAGGGAAGCGCACTTCTCCATGGATGGTGATGGTGCGGTCGTCCTGTCGCTCGCTGATTGTAGGGATAAAGACCACATCTTCATTCTGCAAAGCCACGTCAGGCGACTTGCCTGACATTATGCCCTCGATATCGAGGCTTATCACCTTGAGCGTGCGGTCGCGGTTCATGCGGTGCATTACTGCGCGGGCGGTGAAAGCATCCTCCGTCAGTCCCTCTGATGCTTCTATCAGAGAGCGGACTGTGGAGATTTCATCTCCTATCTGATACATTCCCGGACGGAAGACAGCGCCCTTCACCTCTACCATATTCTCAAAGCGGGGGATGATGGAATCCACGGTGACTGAATCGCCGTCAGCCACATGGAAGGAACTCATGTCAAACTCTGCCACATTGTGCACAGAGTACCTGCTGCCGTTCTTGCGGATCACGCGGAGCGACTTGGTGTAGGCATCGCTTGCGAAACTGCCGGCATAACGGAGAAGGGTGGTCAGGCTTTCCGACTTCTTCATCTCGTAATACATCGGGCGCTTCACCTTTCCGGCAATGTCAACGATGCATTCATAAGGTCCTACCATTATGACATCATTATCCTGAAGGCGAACGTTACCGTTCATCTTGCCGTTCAGCATATAGTCATAGATGTCCACATTGCTGAGCAGCTTGCCCTTTCTGAATACCTTGATGCTGCGCAGAGTACCTATCTCATTCACGCCGCCAGCCATATAGAGCGCATGGAATACACTGGCAAAAGCAGACAGCGTGTAAGTGCCCGGAGCCATCACCTCGCCCATCACGTTGACGGTGATGGTGCGTGTCTGCCCCAATGTCATCTTGATGCTGCTGCTGCTGTAACGCGCGCCGAGGGTGCTTCGCAGTCTGGCATTGGCCTGATGCACCGTCAATCCCGCTACGGTGACTGGTCCGAAGCCCTCTATGGTGATGTCGCCATCAGGGCTTACAGTATAGACTTCCGATTTCTGGGATGCTCCATAGATATCCACCTTCACCTCATCGCCAGGACCCACCACATAATTCTGCGGAGTGGCAATGTTCATTACAGGTTCGAAGGTAAGGTCTTCACGATTGAAGATATTTCGTCCGAACACCTTACGACCATGGTAGAGCGATTCCCTGTCGGCGCTTTCATCAGCCTGTTCATCTTCGAATCCGAAGCCCTGGAGCTCCTTTCTTATGGCCTTGTATTCATCGTCGTCAGCATCCACCTCCTTCTCATTGAGGTTTCCGTTGGTATTCTCGCTGTATTTGTAGCTGGTGTAGCCGTTAGTCCTCTTCTTGTCCTGGCTCTTGTCCTTCGTGAGTCTGGTGCCTTTCTTCGCGTCACCGTTATTCTTCCTGAGCGTGCTCTCTGCCTTGGAGACCGACTCGTCTGCGACGATGCCGAGCCCGCCGTTCTTCAACTGCCGCTCATACTTCTGCCTGATGCGTCTTATCTGGGAGATATCCACGCCTTTCTGCATGAGCTTTGTCACTATCTGCGCCTGCGATGTTCCGGCATCATGCTCCTTGATCACGTACTGGAGCACCTGCTCATCGGTCATGGTGGACTGGGCATTTGCGAAGGCAAATCCCCAAACGGCAAACATTACTATGGTAAGAAATCTTTTCATTTGTTTTCGGGTTATTATCTGTTAGAGTAGTCAAAGGCTGCATCCCGGCATCGCTTTACGGGCGGAAATGAATCTGCGGACATGAAAGCCAGAACTCGGGCGGAGCACCTTATTGCATATATAACTATGAAATGTCCATTTTGTTGTGACAGATGGAGTCAACATGATAAAAAAGACTTGCAAAGATAGCATTTTTCCGCGAAATAATGGCAAAACAAGCGTTTTATTTCATAAAAAACGGCAAAAGGAGGATGATTATGAAGAAAAATTTGTAAGTTTGCAGTCATTTACAATTATCACCACATGCAGAAAATGAATTTCAGATATTCCTTCCCCCTGTTCTTTTCCCTCATCATCATGACTCTCTCATGCGGCAGGCAGAAGCCCCATGAAGGGGAGATGATGCAGATTGATGCGTCAGAGCAGATAGTCAATGACTCCATGATCTACGGTCTTGCCTGCGAGGGCACCAACGACAGCACCGTGGTGGTCTATCCCTTTTCCGGTGAAGACCCGACAGCCTATTCCTGCATTGACGCCGCCAAAGACGGGCGCATCATCGGCAAGCCGGAGATAGGCGACTGGATCGGGATAATGGTTGACAGCAACGACTCCACCGCCGCCACGATGATAGTGGACCTCGACCAGCTCAAGGGCACATGGACCTACCCCGTGATGCCCTCTTTCAAGGATTTCAGAAACCTCAGCCCGAGAATGAGAAGACGCATGGAGGCGCAGGCCATCAGGGAGCTCCCCGACTCCGAGAAGGCACTTTATCTCATACCGAGGGAATACGGCTTCTCCCTCAAGCGCAACCATATAGCACAGTCTGTGGGAATGGTATATACGGGGAACGGAATGGATGACGACAGTCCGGTAGAATATCCCGAGGTGAAGATCTATGAGCAATGGTTCTCATGGAACGGCAGGCTGATTCTCGTCTCCAGGAAAAGGCAGTCTCCTGACGTGATGGGGAAAGCGGACAAGCGGGAAACCGTATTCGACACCCTCGACTATGTCTCGCTGAGCGAGGACTCCCTCATCCTCCTGTCAAAGGGGCGGAGATACGGCTTCCACCGCAAGACCGACGCCATTTCAGCCAATGCCGAGGCCACAAGGAAAGCACAGGAAGCGGACAGGAAGGCTATAGAAAATCTGAAGCAATGAGCCTGTCCCATAACGATTGCAAGGACAGGCATCACGATTTCTTATCTACATTAAAAATACAAGAAACTAATGAACATGAACGAAACAATGACAGACCTCGATGACAGAGTGCAGAAGGCAGTGGAACTATTCATGCAGGGCTACAACTGCAGCCAGTCCGTCTTCCTTGCCTTCGCCGACCTCTACGGCATGGACGAGGACACGGCAAAGCGCGTCAGCGCCGGCTTCGGTGGCGGAGTGGGCAGAATGCGCATGATGTGCGGCGCCGTCTCCGGCATGGTGATGCTTGCCGGACTGGATGCCGGGCAGACCGAAGGCAACGACAGGAAGGGCAAGGCGGACTGCTACGCCGTGGTGCAGCGACTGGTAAACGAATTCAAGGAGGAAAACGGCTCCGTCATCTGTGCCGAGCTCCTCGGCATGAGCGGATGCAAGGTGGTAAGGGACTCCACCGTGCCCGACGAGCGCAACACGGAATATTACCGCGTACGCCCATGTTCCAGGAAAGTGGAGAATGCGGCAAGACTCTTCGCTGACTATCTTGAAGCCAAAAGGCAGGACGCAAAATGAGTTTGAGAACGATTGGGCGAAATCATGACCACACATAAAAAAAACAACAAAAGGAAGGATTCATCAGAGTCCTTCCTTTTGTTTCTATTGTTGTCTGGGCGTTTAGTTGTTTTGTTGTCTGGTTGTTTTGTTAAATGATCAAACAACTAAACAACCAGACAACAAAACAACAAGATTTGGCTGGAAGCCAATACCGAGCGAAGCGAGAGTAATCTGGGACGAAGTCTCGGGATAATAACAAAAGTAGGGGACAGCTGTCTGGAAGACAGTACCAACATATGAATTGTAATACACAGCTCAAGAGCCTACGTGCTCTTTCGCACACGCTCAAAATCTATCACGGATAACAGATGCGACGGATTTTATCTTTCACGGATTTTCTTTGTGTTTTGGATTTGATACTGATTTTCTTGCGCTTGTACGGCGCTGGATTGCCCCAAGCGAAGGGAATATCCGTACAAATCAAAGCGCCCGACAGGCGCATGAAATCCGAGACCATGGAAAATAAAAAATCCGTGAAAGAACAGATCCGTCGCATCCGTGCCATCCGTGATTCTCTTTGAACGCTTGTGGTCGTCGCAAAGCGATGAACACATAATGATGAATAAAGGGCAATCGACTATCCACAACGCTCAAGAGCCTACGGGATAAAACATCAATGGATAAAAATAAGCAAAAATATTCTTATCCATTGATGTTTTGTTTTTATACATTGATATTTTATTTCTGACCACCAGACAACACACAAAAAAGATCAGGATTTCTTCGTCGCTTTCAGATTAAAACATTACCTTTGCCGATGAAACAGAAAAATGACTATCACCTTATGAAAAAGACTATCATCCCGGCTCTCATCCTCGCCTGCTGTAATCCTACCTACGGAATGGTATGCCAACACGCTGACGTCGTGGCAAATAATGACGACAAAGGTACGGACTGGATGCTGAAACTGAGAAGGAGCAAGACTGCCAAACTGAAAAACATCACTGCTGCGGAACGCAACGCACTGGAATTCCTCTATCAATATATGCCGCTGGCTGACGTCACCGACTACGAGCCACAGTTCTTCCTCGACAACGTGAGGATGAGCATGAAGGCACGGAAGGAGATGCCTTGGGGAAAGGACGTGCCGGAACTGCTGTTCCGACATTTCGTGCTGCCCCTTCGCGTGAACAACGAGAACCTGGACGACTCCCGGACCGCCTTCTACGGCGAACTGAAAGACAGGATAAAGCATCTCTCGATGGCGGACGCCATACTGGAGGTGAACCACTGGTGCCACGAGAAAGTGACCTACCGCCCGTCTGACGGCAGGACATCGGCTCCGCTTGCCACGGTGAGGTCGGCTTACGGCAGATGCGGCGAGCAGAGCACCTTCATGGTGGCGGCGCTGAGGGCTGTCGGCATTCCTGCCCGCCAGGTCTATACACCTCGATGGGCGCACACGGACGACAACCACGCATGGGTGGAGGCTTGGGCAGACGGAAAATGGTATTTCCTCGGTGCCTGCGAGCCTGAGCCTGTGCTCAATCTGGGATGGTTCAACGCCCCGGCTTCCAGAGCACTGCTGATGCACACGAAGGCTTTCGGTGACTATCAGGGACCGGAAGAGGTGGTGCTGAGGACATCCAACTATACGGAGATAAACCTCATAGACAACTACGGCGAGACGGCCCGCATGGACTTTGCCGTGGTGGATGAGGACGGCAGTCCGGTGAAGGGAGCCAAGGTGGACTTCAAGATCTACAACTATGCCGAATTCTGCTCCGTGGTGACGAAATACACCGATGCGGAGGGCAGGACGTTCCTCACGGCCGGCAAGGGCGACATGATGGCATGGGCTTCATCGGGAGGAAGATACGGATTCAGGAAGGTGGCGTTCGGCAAAGACCGGAACGTGACCATAAAGCTCGACCACGAGGTGAAGTCCGGGACAGGAAACGGACTGGTCTATCGTGACTCGTTCGACATAGTGCCACCGCCGGAGAAGCCTGACCTGCCATTGGTCACGAAGGAACAAAGGGCAGAGAATAACGCCCGATTTGCAAGGGAAGACTCCATCCGCCACGCTTACCTCGCCACCTTTTATAATAAGGAGACAGCGACAAAGGCTCTGGAGAACAACGGCATCGTCGGCACCATCGGCGCTGAGACCGGGAGGATGGCTGACCTGCTCGTGGGGGCGCAGGGCAACCATGAGGTGGTGATGCAGTTTCTCGTCAACCACAAGGACAACCTCAGACGTGCCGTCAGCCTGCTTTCCTCGCTGAGCGACAAGGACCTGCGCGACATCAGAATGGAGATACTGGAAGACAATTTCCTGGCAGAGAGCGACCAGCTGTGCCCACGAGTGGAGACGGAGATGATCATCCATCCGTTCAAGCGCTTCTTTGAGAAGGCATTCAGCAGGAAGGAGGCAGACCGTTTCCGCAGTGACCCAGCCGCGCTGGTGGCTTGGGTGAAGCAGAATGTCCGCCTCAATCCTGACAGCAAGGCGCTGATGATAGCGCAGACACCGATGGGAGTATGGAACAGCAGGATAACGGACAGGCGGTCGAGGAAGATATTCTTCGTCGATGTGGCACGCAGTCTCGGCATTGACGCGAGGGTGGATGCCGTGACGCAGAAGGCGCAGTACAGGCAGAACGGACAATGGGTGGACATCGACTTCGACGGCACTGTGCAGAGAGTGGCTGAGAAAGGCACGCTGCACCTGACCTATCATGCCAACGGCACAATCGACGACCCGAAATACTACAGTCATTTCTCGCTCTCACGCATCCATGAGGACGGTTCGACCACGCTGATGGAATATCCGGAGGAAGGAATCACATGGAGCAACACATTCAAGGACGGCGTGGCGCTGGACGTGGGACAGTATGCCCTGGTCAGCGGAATGCGTCTGGCTGACGGCGGCGTGATGGCTGAGATGCAGATATTCAATGTGGAGAAAGGGATGACGACGGACGTGGAGATGCATCTGCGCAATTCTCCTACGGCGGTGACGGTGATAGGCAATTTCAATTCGGAATCGAGATTCCAGACCCTCGACGGCGAGGAAGTGTCGCTGCTCTCGCAGACGGGACGCGGATATTTCATCACCGGACTGATCGGTGTGGGTCAGGAGCCTACAAACCATGCGCTGAAGGACATCGCCAAGGTGGCTGAAGCTTTCGAGAAATGGAACCGTCCGATGGTTATCCTGTTCGAGGATGAAGAGGCGGCAAGGAAATTCAACAAGTCGGAATTCCCCGGTTTGCCGAAGAACATCATCTACGGCATCGACCGCGACGGAGCCATCCGCAAGCAGATAGCGGAGAACATGAAGCTCTCACATCCTGAACAGTCTCCTATCTTCATCATCTCCGACACGTTCAACCGCGTGGTGCACATCACGCAGGGCTACACCATCGGACTTGGCGAGCAGATGGAGATGATAATGAGGAAGATTTAGGAAAAGCCCTCCCTCACCCCTAAGCCCCCTCTTATCCCCCCTGGGGGATGATTAGTTAGCCACTGACTGATTGAGTCTCAAGCTGACAATCCGTAACTAAAAAAAGCCCCTCCAGGGAGGGGTTGGGGAGGGCTTCTTCTTAAGGGGGGGGGACAGGAGGGGGCTCTTCTTACAGCAGTCCAATGGAACGGAGCTTGCCCTCGATGACAGCGACACCTCCCTCGACATTGCTCTCGATGTTGAGAGGCATCACGGGGTCGTGGAGCGACATACGCAGAAGCAGCCAACCTTCTTCGTCAGGATTGCCACAGCTTACGCGGAGTCCTTCATAGTTTGGACTGACGAGCGACCAGCCCGGCACGGCAGCGAAAGCAGTCTTCATGTCCTCAAGCACCTTGGAGCCGTACACCTTGAAGTCGGGGTCGGTAATCTTGATTCGGATTTCCTTGCTCTCCTTAGGTTGCTTGAGCGAAGAAATCACATCATGCAGATGCTTTCCCTCCTTATTGAGAAGGGCGGCATAGATGATGAGTTTGGCGGCGAGGTAAGCGCCGTCGTCGAGGAAATAGTTCTCACGAAGAGCCGCATGGCCCGATGTCTCTATGGCAAGCCAGCATTCCTCACCGTTAGCATTGAGCCGGATGCCCTCATTTATCACGTTCTTGTAGCCACGGCGGAAGCGATGATGCTTGCCTCCCTTAGACAGGATAAACTCAGCCAGTCCGTCGGAGGTGACAGAGTCGGTGACGATGGTGCTGCCAGGATGCTCCTGAAGGATAACTGTGGAAATCAATGCTATAAGCGAGTTGCGGTTTATCGGGCAACCATGATGGTCCACGATAGCGGAACGGTCAACGTCAGTATCGAATATGATTCCGAGGTCGGCATGGCTGCGCTTCACGGCATCGCATACGGAAGCCATTGCTTCGGCATTCTCCGGATTCGGGATATGGTTAGGGAAGCGTCCGTCCGGGGCGAGGAACTGGCTGCCTTGCGTGTCGGCACCGAGAGACTGGAGGATTTTCTCAAAGAAGCCTCCATTGCCGTTTCCTGCATCCACGATGATGTGCATTCCGGAGAGAGGATGGAGATAATCATCGGCTTTGACGCCATTGCGGATGTAGTCAGCCAAATGCTTGGAATAGACGGTCATGAAGTCGAGGTCGGAGCATTTGCCCTTCGTTCCCCCATAATCGAAATCACCCTTTTCTGCAATGTCGAGGATAGCGGCAATGTCCTTGCTGTCGAGTCCTCCTTCAGGAGTGAAGAACTTGAGTCCGTTGCGATTGAACGACAGATGACTTGCAGTCACCATGACTGAGGCTGTGGCTTTGGTCTGCTCGCTCACCGTGGTCATAAACATGGCTGGCGTGGAAGCGAGTCCGCAGTCCATCATGTCAGCACCCATACTTGTCGCTCCCTTGATGAAAGCTGCTCTCACGTCCTTTCCCGACAGACGGCAGTCAGCACCGATGGCAATCGCGGGATGCTGATTGCCAGTGGCATCAATAATCCATCTGACGAAAGCTTTGGCAATCGTCTCCACTACTTCAGGTGTGAAGTTTACGTTCTCTCCCTCAATGCCTTCGAGGGCTACTCCTCTGATGTCGGAGCCATTCTGTAGTTTTTCCCAGTTCATCTTTGTATTTAGTTATTAAAGGTTGTTGTGTGGTCTGGTGGTCTGGTGGTTTAGTTGTCTTGTTGTTTGTAATAACATACTACAATATAAGGCAATCAACAAAACAACCAGACAACAAGACAACAAGACAACAAGAATTACTTTTTCCAAAAGGCAAAATTAGGCAAAATAAGTCAGAATGAGGAATTATCGGGGAATTATTTCATTTATTTTCTGCTTTCCAATAGAAAAATCATGATTTGAGGGAAGAAAAGCTGATGATTCATGATGGTTTGTCACCATTTATAATTACCTTTGCCGGCAATCTGCACTTATTCCCATTTCCACAAATGAAATCAAGACTCGAACACCGCATCTCGCCAACCGACATAAAGGAAATATGCGCCCTCACCCAAGGAAAGCAGAACGATGCACTGAAGGAAGAACTCTACCGCCTTTCCATGGATGAGGACCGCCGCGTAGCCACCAACGCGCTATGGGTATTCACTCATCTTGCTTCGGCTGACAACGAATGGCTCTTCTCAAAGCACGACCATCTCATCGACAGATGCTTGGGAGAAAGCGATGCCACGAAACTGCGCCTGATACTCAATCTCCTGCTCCGCCAGCCATTCGACAAAGAGAGCATCCGTACGGACTTCATGGATTATTGCCTTCAGCGCCTTGCCGACCCGGATTCGCCTTATGCCGTCAGGGCGCAGTGCATCAAACTCGCCTACATGCAGATGAAGCATTGGCCCGAACTGCTGGACGAACTGCGCCTTACGCTCGAAGTCCTCTCCCGCGAACCTCTCTCGCCTGGACTGCGGTCGGCACGTAATCAGGTGATGAGGAAGATGTAGTCTGTTGTTGGTTGGTGGCAAACCTGCAAACAAGACAATAAATCTGTCTGGAAGACAGGACCGAGCGTAGCGAGAGTAACCCGGGACAAAGTCTCGGGATTATAAAACGAAGAAGAAAGCGACTGTCTGGAAGACAGTACCAAACTCACGAAAACTTTGTTGTTTAGTTGTTTAGTTATTTAGTTGTCTTGTTATTTGATCATTCAACAAAAACAACCAGACAACAATAATCCAAACTTTTTCTGCCCATCATGCCCTTTTCTCATATTTTATCACTACCTTTGCCGTTCGTATTCCAATTCCTCACGCATCGGGAGACAAGCTCCGGGGAGAGGAACAGTGGACATTGTTCAATCGTAAGATAAAGAAAAAGATATGGAATTCACGAAAGAAAATGTAAAATGCGTTTGTGAACACAATGCGGCAATCGACTGCCCTTGCACCAAGACCTGCCCGCGCCACGGCAAATGCTGCGAGTGCGTGGCTCACCATCGTGAGCATGGCAACCTGCCCAAATGCCTCAGAAACCTCGAAAACAAGGTAATGCCATGATGAACAGGATTTACACATTCTCAGCCTGGACAGCCGCCCACATCACGCTGATCGTAGTGGCAGTCAGCGCAGTGGCACTGATCGCTCCGACATCATTCTCATGGATCGGCACATCGGCAATCACCCCCATGCTGGGCGTTGTCATGTTCGGAATGGGATTGACATTGAGGCCATCCGACTTCAAGCCTGTGCTCCATCATCCCAAGGACATCCTCGTCGGTGAACTGGCACAGTTTGTCATCATGCCCAGCCTTGCCTGGACGCTCTGCCGTCTGCTCGCTCTTCCCCAGGAACTCGCCATCGGAGTAATCCTCGTGGGCTGTTGTCCCGGTGGCACGGCAAGCAATGTCATCTGCTATCTGGCAAAGGGAGACATAGCCCTTAGCGTAGCGATGACGGGAGTCTCCACGCTCCTCGCACCAGTGGTCACGCCCGCCCTCGTATGGATGCTGGCAGGCAAGTCGGTGGACGTCGATGTGGCGGGAATGTTCCTGAGCATAGTGCAGGTCGTGATAGTGCCAATAGTGCTGGGACTTACCATCAATCATTACTTCAAGAAGGCGACGCAACGTGCAGTCCCACTGCTACCTATGTTCTCCACGTTAGCCATCGCTTTAATCATAGGAATCATCGTGGCGCACAATTCCGCCAATATCCTTTCCTGCAGTCTGATAGTGGCTGTGGTGGTCATTCTTCATAATGTTTTCGGACTGGTACTCGGTTATGCCCTCGCCTCTCTGACAAGCAGCGACAAGAGCAAGCGTTCCGCCATCGCCATCGAAGTCGGAATGCAGAATTCCGGACTCGCCACATCCCTTGCCGCCACCCATTTCGCCATGTTCCCCATGGCAGCCGTACCGGGAGCGATGTTCTCCGTCTGGCATAATTTCTCCGGCAGCATTGCCGCACAGATATTCAGGAGGAAGAATGCCGTTTAGCCGGCCGGGGACTGTTTGCATAAAACACCAGTAGCTTTGCTGTCTTGGTGTTTGAATAAAATATCAATGGATAAAAACAAACAAATATATTTTTCTGTTTTTTTCTTTATTTTTCTATATTGATATTTCTGTTCTTCTTTCAAATTGATAGAGCTCTGACTTTTTATAGTGGACTCCTCTATTAAAGCCTGGAAGACAGCACCCCATCCCAAGAGGATTAACAAAACCACAAGCCTCGATTGTCCGATTTTTCCACATTCAGCCCATGACAGAAAAGCGCCAACATAACAGACTGGTTTCCAGATAATTGCAAAACCATAGATTTTACCGTCCAAAAGCATAGTTATTACCGCCTGATATCATAGCTTTTACTCCATAATAACTATGCTTTTACACCGTGAAAGCTCCGTCATCATCCAGCAAAACCATATTACATTCCTTTTTGTTCCTTTTTTCCCTTATTTTTGTATTCGGAAAATACCCTCAACGATGAAGAACACGCATAATCAAAGGCATTGTCCAAGCGCCCAAAGCTCATTGAGCACACGGTCCTCATTAGTGGCAGACGATTCCACAAGCGTCTGACCTCCAAGAATATCATAATAAAGATGCAGAGCTACTGCCGGCTTATGACGCAGGTCACGGAAGCGTCCGGCAAGGAAAGCATCACGCTCCTCAAGGTATTCCTTCCACTCGGCATTCTCCAGCAACGTCAGCATCTTCTCGTATGACACCTTCTCAGACCATTTCTCCATCACATCCAGCACGTCACCAGACACCTTGACACGAGACAAAGCCCGCATGATGGGAGTCTCGGGAAGAGCAAGCAAAGGCGCTCCCTCACGGTCAATCAGCAATGGTCGGGCGGTGTCAACCATCGTCCAGTGATGATCACGGGACAGAATCTCACGGTCGATAGGTTCATACTCTATCGGACCACGCTTGGGAAAAGAAAGACACTCCTTCCACTTCGCATTCTTCATGTAAGTGGCATAATACTTCTCCACAGAAGGCGACAGCTGCCGAAGCACACGAAGCTCATCATTGGTCTTGTCCATGTCACGACTTTCCAAATCATCCGGATAACCATTCAGCAAATCGAAAAGCAGCATATAGGCATATTCATCACTGTTGGCAAGAAAATAAAAACGCCCACGGAGGAAGTCTGCACGTATCTTCTGATAGACATCGAAATCGACAAACTCCACAAAACTCTCAAGCCGCGTAGGCAAACTAAGATGCTTATGCGGCAACCTCATGTAGTGGGGCAATATCTTCTTCCTGCCCACCTTCTGCCAAGGATGGTCAAGAGGCAAAAATTCAAATGTCTTCATACGTTGTCTGGATTTTATTCTTGCAAAGTTATAAACTTTATCCAGTTACACAAAAATAATTGCACAAAATTTCGATTTCAAACCGAAAATGACTATCTTTGCATAAACAAAACAAGAAAAAAGCATGCAAGACAACACTATTTGCGCCATCGCAACAGCCAATGGAGGCGCACTCGGCATCATAAGAATATCAGGCACAAAAGCCATAGACATCACCGACAGAATATTCCACGGAAGGCAAAAACTCAGCCAGGCAAAAGGCTACACTCTGCATTACGGAAAGATACAGGACCCGGAAAACGAAGAAGTAATCGACGACGTGATGCTCTCGCTGTTTCGTGCGCCGCACAGCTACACAGGAGAAGACAGCATAGAAATCTCCGCTCACGCTTCAGCATATATCCTGCAGCGCATCTGCCAGGTGCTCGTCAACGGCGGATGCACCATGGCAATGCCGGGAGAATACACGCAGCGCGCTTTCCTCAACGGAAAACTCGACCTCACTCAGGCTGAAGCAGTGGCTGACCTCATAGCAAGCAACTCTGCCGCTTCCCACCATCTCGCCATGCAACAGATGCGAGGTGGCGTGTCAAGCAAACTGTCAGAACTGCGCAAGCAACTGCTCCATCTCACTTCACTTCTCGAACTCGAACTCGATTTCTCCGACCATGAAGACCTTGAGTTTGCCGACCGCACTGTCCTGCTCTCGCTCGCCAAAGACATAAGCTGCGAAATAAAGCGGCTCAGCAACTCATTCGAGCAAGGCAATGCCATCAAAAACGGCATCCCAGTCGCCATCATAGGAGCGCCAAACGTAGGAAAATCCACACTCCTCAATGCCCTCCTGGAGGAAGAAAGAGCCATCGTCAGCGACATACAGGGCACCACCCGCGACGTGATAGAAGAGACACTCAGCATCGACGGCATACTCTTCCGGTTCATAGATACAGCAGGCATACGCCACACCACCGACACAATAGAGCAACTCGGCATAGAGCGTTCACGAAAAGCAGCCGAGAAAGCGAAAGTCATAATCCTCATGACAGAACCGGGAGTGCCCTACCCTGCCATTCATCCATCTGACAATCAGTACGTAATCCGAATCACAAACAAGGCTGACATCACAGACATCACCGCCTCAACAGACGAACTGCACATCTCCGCAAAGCAAGGCACAGGACTCGAAGACCTCAAGCAACGACTGAGATCCACCATCCAGCCCACCGCCACCAACGAGGTCCTCATCACAAATCTGCGTCACAAGACCGCCCTCGACCAGTCCCTCGCTGACATCACCTCAGTCATAGAGTCCATCTCTCTCGGCATCCCGAGCGACCTTATAGCCGAAGACCTCCGCCAATGCCTCTCCCACCTTGCAGAAATCACAGGAGGAGAAATCACCACCAACGAAGTCCTCGGCAACATCTTCTCACATTTCTGCATCGGAAAGTAGCCCCTTGGACAGCTCTAAAACGAACATTTTTATAACTGCTTGCAAGCCACCTACTTAGGTGGCTTTTTTCGTCTTAACACATTCCATTTGTAATTTGCTGAAACCAATATTTTGGTGTATTTTTGGCTCAAATTTCATTCGTGGCCCTCAATTCTGTGAGAAAATGGAAAGGAAAAAATCTATGTTTTGGTACCTTCTGAGACAAAATGAGACAGTTTCAATCCTTCGACCATTTCTCATGTTTGGCACCTCGTGAGAAATACTGAGAATATGTGAGACAGTCTGAGACAAAATCGACGACCTCATTAACCAAAAAGAGCATGTAAAAATGAGAATAATTAAGGTGTGTGGAGTCTGTGGAAAGGAGTTTGTTGCCAGCAAAATGACCAGTAAATACTGTTCAAGACGCTGTGAACGTGTCGCTTTCCGGAAACGAGAATCCGAAAAGAAGAAAAATGAGAAAGAAAGTACCGAAGCTTTGCGTGAGGAAGAGAAGGTAAAATCCTTGCGAGAAAAGGCATTCCTTACCCCGAAAGACGTTGGCGTTCTATTCGGTGTAAGCCGTGCCACCGTATATAGATATTTCCAAACTGGTATTGTTAAGGCTATAAAAATTAGAAATAAGACTTTTGTTAGAACATCAGACTTAGACAAGATGTTCGATGAAGCTTCACCTTACAAGAAGAGAAAATATCAAATCAAGGAAGAACAGGAGTATTATACCCTTCGTGAAATCATGGAGAAATATCACATCGGTCGCAAGGCCGTATGGGGACGTTGTGACCGTATGGGTATTCCAAAAGTTTATGAAGGTCGTAACACCTTCTTCAGTAAAAAGGCTGTTGATGCAAAGTTTGCAGACCTTCTTGAAGAAATCAATCTCGACAACTACTATACAATGGATCAGGTGATGGAGATGTATGGTATGACTCGAACTAACGCTATGAGTTTTGTAACCTATCACAAGGTACCAAGGGTAAACAGAAATGGTAAAGCCTATTACTCAAAGATACATATCGATAGTATCAAGCAAAAAGGCAATGAGGTAGATCCGGACTGGTACACTTACGAAGAGATTTCAGAAAAGTATGGCTTAACAAAGGATCAGATTAGCTACACTCTTAAAAATTATGATGTAAGGACAGAGAAGCGAGGTAAGTTCACGATGATCTATAGAACCGACTTCGACAAGATTACTCAACAGCGAATGGGCAACACCAAGAAAGTTGAGAACCTGGATGGAACAGAACGTGTCATCTTCCAAGCAAAGGCACAGGAGAGAGCATGTCCTCCTACTCCAGAAGGATATTACTCTACTGAGGAAGTGGCAGAAATGTTCAAGATTACCATCAAGCATGTCGGTGTGATGACAAGAGAGAACAAAACTCCTAAAATAGCTCTTAAAAATTTCAACTTCTATGAGAAGAAGGCCATTGACATCCTGTATAATCAAAAGCATAAGTATGCGGATATAAATGACTGGATCACTCCTGAAGAGATGAGAGATACCTACAAGATGACGCATGACGCAGTACGTTCATTCATCCACAGGCATAAGATACCTTCAAAAGTTGAATATGGAGTAACCTACTATTCAAAGCAGCACATCCAGGCGCTGAAGACTGGATATTTCGAAGGAAGAGAACGCTACTATTCCGTAGAAGAAGCAATGAAGAAGTATGGAATGACAAAGGATATTGTTCATTATTACGTCAAGCATTACAAAGTCACTAAAGTAAAGAAGGGGCAATTCATGTTCTTTAGAAAAGAAGAATTCGACAGACTCATGGAAAAACGTTTCAAAAATGATGATTTGAAAACAGATTATACTGAATAGTATGATTTACTTTCTCTTTACTGCTGTCAATGTAGTATCATTTAAGAATTTTGCAAACGAATTTTATTAATACAAAAATCAGATATATTATGCAAGTATGTAAAACCGTTAAGCTCCGTATGCGTGACAGACGCAACGGAACAAAGTCACTTTTCCTGGACTTCTGGCCAGGATATAGAGACCCGGAGACGATGGAGTTGATACGCCGTCGCTCACTTGGCATGTACATTTATGCCGATCCTGCCAACAAGCAGCAGAAGCTCTACAATGACAAGATTCTCGCCAAGGCAGAAGCTATTCGTTGTAAGGTGTACATTGATGTTCTTGATGAGAAGTACGATTTCTTCAACCGTGACAGATTGAAGGAGGACTTTCTCGGATATTTCAGAAATATGGTCAATCGCAACTATGTGAAGTGTGATGCAGCCTACAAGCATTTCGAGAAGTTCAGTAAAGGTAAATGTACATTTGAGATGCTTGATGTACTTTACTGTAACAAGTACATGGAATATCTCCTTGATACCAAAGTTTCATCAAGAGGTGGACATGTTATCAAGAAGTCTATTTCCAGAAATACGGCATCAGCCTATTGGAATGTGTTCAAGCAGGTCTTGACAAAGGCATACCGTGAGCGAAGGCTGACAGATGATCTTGCCAGCCTTTTGGAAAACATTTCATGTACAACGCCAGTGAAGCAAAGTCTTACATTGGAGGAAGTTAGAAGAATGTATGCCACTGAATGTTCTATTCCGGTTGTTCGAAAGGCTGCATTATTCTCATGTCTTACAGGTCTCCGTATCAGCGACATCCTGAGATTGAAATGGGAAAATATCCGTAGCTATGCTGATGGTGGATATTATCTGGATTTCATTTGTGTGAAGACAAAATGCCAGACCCAGGTTCCAATTGGCGATGATGCTTATGCTCTCATCCATCCAAAGACCAACAGAACATATATCTTCCAAGGTTTCAAACGTACTATGACGTATGGTGTGATGCAGAACTGGCTAAAAGAGTGCGGTATCGAAAAGCATATCACCTTCCATTGCTTCCGTCATACGTATGCCTCGTTGCAGCTCGAACTTGGTACAGACATCTATACAGTTCAGCATCTGCTCAACCATAAGAATGTCAGTACGACGCAGATCTACGCTTCTCATGCAAATCCAAAAACACGTGAGGCAGCAGGCAGAATTACGTTAACGAACGTGAAAGACGACGAGAAGCCAACAGAAAGTACGATGCGTCAAACGGCAAGTAAGAGAAAATAAGATTATAACACGGCAAAAAAGAGAAAGAAAAATATAGCTTAAAGCGTTGAAACACAGAATAATAAATAGTGTTTAAGAGGCGCATTTTGTTGATACGAAATAGTAGAAAATAGCAAGATTCTCTATATCTTTGCAGACACAAAAACTCCAAAAAGTAACAATTGCAATGATTAAAAAGTTAAAAGAGAACTTCTTGATTCTCCTCATTTCGAATATGCTCACCATCGTTATGGTAGTAGTCGCTCCAAGAATACATGGAGCGATTGCTAACCTGATGATGACAGTTTCCGACTCAGATTCCGGTTTCTCTTTGCCGATGATATTCTACTATATATCATTTGCCATCATCGTCTGTGCTATCATGTGCTTACGTAAGCCGCAAGCGGTGAGAGACATCGTGATCAACAACAGTATTTCTTCTAACGAACCATCCATTTCGGATGTGGAGAAAGCAGAAGAAATGCGTGAACGCTATCGCAACAGGCAGTATAGTCTTGAAAGTTCAAAATATGATGCAGTCAAAGACTACACTTACTCTGTACTTTCGCCATATATGACAGATGAGTACTTGGAGATGCTGTGTCAGAACATAAAACTGTACGACATCCCTGAATCATGTATTGTTCCTGTGAAAACAAATGGAACATTGAATACTCTCGACATCAGGCATTACTCCTGGAATATTGGAGAACGCCTTGGGTGGAGCGGTCAGAAACGAGCAACCTTCATAAAGCTGTGTTTCCCTACCGAGCTCCAGGATGTTGAAGTGGAAAGCATGAGACGTACATTGAGACAGAAAGGCAAATGCGTGATTGAGATAGATGTACCCGATTACAATGATTATCAATTTCATCATCAGAAATAAAGAAAGTTTTTAATATGCAGAACGAAGAAAGACAAATAACATTCAATGACATACCGGAAGTATTGTCAGAGATACTGAAAAGATTCGATCTTCTTGACCAGTCTATGGAACTGATTCGAGAAGAAGTACGCAGGACAAAAAGACCTTCCCTGTCAGATCATATTCCAATGGATGTGAAGGAAGCTTGTGAATTTCTTAAAATCAAGAAATCCACTATGTACACTTACATACAGAACGGTGAAATCCCTGTCAATCAGAAGGGTAAGAAATACACCTTCTTTAGGGATGACCTTATCAAATGGTTAGAATCTGGCTGCAAGATAGAGGCTCCAATCAGCACCATGGAGATTAATCAGATACTCAGCAAAAGACCAAGACGAAGAATTTGACAGGACAGATAAATGCCTATAATTCAGAAGCCTACATTGGATATTCCCTAATGTAGGCTTTTCTTTTGATAACAGTCTAAATAATCATACTGATGTTATTTTTTATACTGAATGCAGATAGACTGCACAATTTTAGTGTATCTTTGCACTGAAATGATGACTTACATAGCAAATATCAGTCAAGTTAAATACACATTTCCGCCTGCTTCATTAAGTAGGCGTATTTCAAATTTATTCATTAACAAAAAGTAATATGAGTCAGAAGAACAATTCCTCTGTGCTCTCTCTTTTTGTGTTTACAATGCTCAGATCATTGTCCAAAACAAGAGATTGAGCTTTCCAAAGATGAGCTTTGGACACTCTATCGTGCTGCTTACGAGCAGTACAAGTCGGAAATCCTTAACGATGGCAAGTTGTATGACAGATATGTCAACGACTTTGTTAGCTATCACCTGCCTGTCTTCTCTTCCGAGGAGCAGATTGTCCGCAACCATTTCAAGCATGTATTCAGCTTGTATGAGTTGCTTACCACCAGAAAAGACCTTGTCACCAAGTACTTCACCAAGTCCTCATTTGAGAAAGGAGACTTTGAGACAATGGTTTATGAGTTCAACCACATGGAAGTTGTGGTTGAAAGCCCTCGCATTCTTGCTTCATTCACTCCAGAACAGATTCGACTCATTACGAAATTCGCCAATGAGTCGAATTTCTTTGTAGATGGTATCGATGAAGAAACGATGGACGGATTCTTCAAATGCGAGTTGGATGAATCTCTGGTTGTAGTCAACATGCGACAGGTTCTTCAATTGCTGTATGCTTTGTCTATCGAGAAGATGATTCCCCACAACTGGGTATCACTTATTGCGGACAATCAGCTGCTCACCCCTAAGAGTACGGGAAAGGCATCCAAGCGAGGTGCTATCAGCAGCCGACTTAGTGAACTGAAATCTTCATCAGCAAAGTTCCCAAGTGGGGAGTTTCTGGATTTTGCAAAACAACTGAAAGAAATGCGATGAAGTAAAGTAAGTTAAACAACTGAAAAGAAAAATCTCCTTACATCCCCCCTGACACTTCCGAGTGTCAGGAGTAAGGTCAGTTGTATTAGATTTTATTGGGGTAATTTTGCCCCCGAATCGATTCAGTTTCGGGGGTAGCCCCCTTATTGTCTAACATTAAAAGTATAAAGAAAATGGGAAATAGTAAAATTGACATGAACATACTTGCCAAGAGAGTAGAACTTTTGGAAATGAGAGTAAAGGAACTCACTTCGGTAGAACCTGAGGCACTTAACGAGCGTCTTTCAAAGATTGAGGAAAGATATTTCTCAAACAAAGAGATGCTCACCACCACCGAGGTTGCTGAATATCTTGGCGTTTCTCAGTCTCAGATATACAAGCTCACCATGAACATGGAGATTCCTCACTACAAGCCACAGGGCAAAACCATCTATTTCGACAAGAAGGAGCTTTTGAAATGGATGCGCAACAACCATATCACCCCGGCACGAAAGGACAGTGCCAACAAATAGAGAAGCGTTATGAAAGACAGAAAGAAAAACAAGACCAGAGTTTATTCTGATGTCCAACTGACGGCTCTCTTGGAAAAGTCTGAGATAGTGATTGACCCCTCAAAGTGTAGAAATCAAAATGAAAGAAGCAATGGCAAGAGGAAGAAACAGTAAAAGTGAGAAAGAAGAGTCTGCAGCAAGTTCTCTTGAAGTAGGCATGCTGTGCAAGAGCGCTTTCAACGACAGTGAACTGGAAAGCTATCTCAGACAAGGAGAGATAAAAGCTTCAGAAAAACCGCCCGTACCACCCCAGGTGTTATGGGTCGGTGACTGTACCATTGCCACTTTCGGAAATTTCAGCGCATCAACTGGTAAGGCAAAAAGTAAAAAGACGTTCAACATCACGGCGATGGTAGCAGCAGCTTTAACCAATTCCACTGTACTCAACTACCGGGCAAGTTTTCCAGAAGGAAAGAGACAGATCCTCTATTTCGATACGGAGCAGAGTCGCTATCATTGCCACAATGTTGTTGAGCGAATCTACCGACTGGCAGGACTCAGCCTTAACAAGGAAGACAAGCGCATCAAATTCTATGGACTAAGGGAGTTCACTCCTACTCTACGCATAGCCCTCATAGATTATGCGCTAAGAACATTTGATGGTGTGGGACTTGTCATTATCGATGGTTTGCGAGATCTCATGTACGACATCAACAATGCCAAGGAGTCAACAGACGTAATGACGATGCTAATGGCATGGACGAGCAAGTATGATCTGCATATCCATTGCGTGCTCCACCTTAACAAGAATGACAACAACACTCGTGGCCATATTGGTACTGAGTTGGAGAATAAGGCAGAAACGGTGCTGATTATCAGCAAGAACAAGCAGGATGCCAATATCAGTGAGGTAAGACCCATGCACATGCGAGACAAAGAGTTTTCGAGCTGGGCATTCCACATTGACGATAACTCTCTGCCTGTCCTTGATGTCGGTTATCATGTCACTGTTGTCAAGCCCAAAGACAAGCCGCTCACCTCTCTGCCAGACGATGTTCATACGATGGTACTTCAAAAGATTTTCTCCAAGAGTACCCCACAGAGATACGTCGATCTGGTAAAGGCTCTGGGTGAAGCTTATGCAGAAGAAGGTTACAAGCGTGGTGATAATGCCGTGAAGGAGATGCTAAAGATTTTCAATGAACGAAAGTTGATAACAAAAGAGAAAGACGGCTACCATTATCACCCTACTCTGTTTCCGTCCAAGTGAGTTTATAAGTTTAAGTTTAACCGGGTATATATATATTAAACTAATATGTGCCCATAATATATGTAACAGCATGACTATAGAAGAAATCAAATCAGTCAGCATTGTGCAGTTCCTGGAATCACAGGGCTATCATCATGTCTATATATTAAAGGAGAACTATTGGTATCTGTCTCCTTTTAGGACTGAGGCATCGCCTTCATTCAATGTCAGTCCCAAGAAGAATCTATGGAATGACTTTGGAGCTGGCGAAGGTGGCAATCTCATCAACCTGGTTCAGAAGATGAATCCTTCCTGGAACAACCATGAAGTTCTGACCTATCTGGAACAGAAGATAAAAGAACACCATCTACAATATTCAGAGGATTATGAAGCCCAAAGAAAGGAAAATGAGAGAAAGGAGGCCTGGAAGCAAGACCAAGCTGCCCAGCGAGAGAAGGCAAAAGAAGCCAACACCATCATTGAGCGTATCGTTGGTCTCAGTCATCCTTATCTCAGAGACTACATTTTGCAGAGACGCATAGACTATGACATTGCCAAAGAGTATTGCAAGGAAGTACATTATCGTATCTATGACAAGAGTTACTATGCCATAGCCTTCGAGAATATCGAGGGTGGAATGGAAGCAAGGAACAAATACAGCAAACGAAGCATTGGCAAAAAGTCAATTTCAATCATCAAGCCAAACAACGAGCCACACAAAGAATGCTGCATCTTTGAAGGTTTCTTTGATATGCTGACATATGCCAGTATCAAGAAATGGATAACAGGAAATGAGCTTTGCCTGCCACATGAATGCGACTATCTCGTTCTCAACTCTGTCAGTAACATCAAGGTTCTATTGCCATATCTGCATGAATATACTGTGATACATTGTTATCTGGATAACGATGATGCAGGTGCAAAGACTGTAGAGAAGATAAAAGCTGCTTATCAGGATAAGGTGGTAGATGAATCCCATCGATATGTCAACTACAAAGATGTTAATGATGTAATCAATGGTATTATCAAACCACCCAAATAGTGTCCCAAATGCCATATCACTGACCAATCAGGAGGTTCTCTTTCGAGGGGGTCTCCTTTTTTGTATTATACGCCCTTTCGTTATTTTATAGTATGATTATTGAAATATTATCATACTTCTTTTATAATCTGTGTTAAGACTGAAACGGTTTTAGCTCTGTTTTTTCATTTATCGCACAAATATATGTTCCTTTGCACTGTTTTTGGGAAATTCGCCGACTCGTCGGATGTAAGTTCCGAGTATGATAACAATAAAAATAACAAATAAAATTCAGATTGAAAATGTCAGGATTCGTAATTTTTGCGCTCGTCCTCACTTTTGTGTATGTAGTGTACTTTGCAGTAATGATCACATTAGACCTACATGGAAAGAAGGATGAAAAGAAAACAGAAGAAGAGACCTATGATGTAGGTGATTTGACCAATGAGGAACAGCCAGTTGCAATCGAAGAACGCAACGAGGGTCCTGACGAGGGTGACATGACCTTCACAGAGCAAATCACGGATGATGGACTCAGAGTTGTCAACCCGACAGGAAACGTGCCATATCCGCAACCTCCTTCTGATGAAGAGCAATCGCAACAGCCACAGTCACATACCGTGACCAGTGAAGAACTCAATGAGAAAAACGATGAGATTTTGGAGCACATAGATCCAGTGCCACAATGCAGTTACCTCTCAGATGAGTTTATGCAGAATCTCAACAATAAGCACAACACCCGAAAAATAGAAAAGAAGAATGCCAGAGATAAGCTGTAAACACAATCTTTTGTTTGCCATAATGTTAATAGGTGTCATGCTCTTCCAGCCAATGTTGGCATCAGCCAAATGCGGAGGTGTCGATTATAGCTGGGGAGCAGACGCACTGAGCAATGCTCATGACTTTACGGTAACAATGATGCTCTATGTAGTCTATCTGGTGTATGCCATAGCAGCCATCGTAGCCATCATAGGAGCTTTACAAATCTATATAAAGATGAATACGGGCGAAGGTGACGTAACCAAATCCATCATGATGCTGATTGGAGCCTGCCTTTTCATGATAGGTGCAACTATCCTGTTCCCTGCATTCTTCGGTTATAATATAGTATAAGGTAAAAAGATAGGATAACAAAACATCTCAACCTGCAGGAGAGATAAATGAGTGTAATTTTTTTAAGTAACATCAAAAGAAATCAAATGAAGAAAATCAAGAATTTCGCAAAGAATCTTTTCAGTGCCAAGCGTA
>CAKQPF010000015.1 GCA_934256705.1 uncultured Prevotella sp. | reverse complement strand
GAGGAACATAAATTCCAGGAGACTTCAGAGCACACGCTTTGAGGTCTCTTTTTTTTGTATGCCCTCCCCAACCCCTCAAGAGAGAGCCCCCCTCTTATCCCCCTTGGGGGAAGAATGGTTACGGACTGTCAGTTTGAGTCTCAAGAAGCCAGTACCTAACCATTCATCCCCCAAGGGGGACAGGAGGGGGCTATCCGTGAGCATGCCTTGCCTGGAATGCAATACCGAGCGAAGCGAGAGTAACCCGGGACGAAGTCTCGGGACAATAACAGAAGTAGGGGAATGCTGTCTGGAAGACAGTACCAACTACATATCACCATAAGACATCAATGGATAATAACAAGACAATCATAAACTAAAATACATCTTTATCTGTTTTTTCCTTTATTTTTATCCATTGATGTTTTATTTTCTGAAATAACAGCTTTTTTACATAAATTCACATCTGAAGTTTCCCACTCTTGATAATCAATCGGTTATAATTCAACTATCGCATATAAACATCTCTAATCCAGAGCGTTGCATCATTGGGTTAATATACTTTAATGCTTTGGAATAGGATTCATAACCTATTGATGCTCAATATCAGTCTTGTGTGAAATAACTACGCATTTTGTCTAATCGAAATTAACATTTTTACAATTTGCTGACAGTCAGGCATTTAAGTATGTTTGTAAATATGGGAAACTTTAGTTCACATATTTCCGACGGATTCTTGCAGAAAATTAAAATGTCGAAATGTAATTCCACCCTTCCACCGCACCATGGTTATTGCATTGACTATCAGTGGTTTGAGTGAGGTGGAATTATGGGTGGAATATGGGTGGAACTTCATGTAATTCCACCCATATTCCACCCTTAATTCCACCTTGCCTAACACGCTGACCCTTAATCATATAACCTACCCGAGGTGGAAGGGTGGAATTACATTTCGACTTTTTATTTTTTGAGAAAAAACAGCCGAAAAGTTGTGAATAGATGTTAAATAGGTGCTAAAACAGTCCAAAAGCCCCTTCCAAAAAACCCACCCCAACCCCTAAGCCCCCTTCATATCCCCCCTGGGGGATGATTGGTTTGCCACTGACTGCTTGAGTCTCAAGCTGACAATACGTAACTAAAAAAAGCCCCTCCAGGGAGGGGTTGGGGAGGGCTCTTTCTAATATCTATGCTTTTGCCTTGTAAGAGTTATGCTATTAGACAGTAAAAGCATAGATATTGCGATGTAATATCTATGCTTTATTATTGTGTTTAGGTGATTATTACTGTATTGTAGGGCGTTTTACCAGTTGTCTGCATCCCACGGGTCGTAGTCGCCATTGTTGCCAAAGCCTTTATCAAAGAAGATGTTCTCCCAATCTTTTTGATTGTTCTCTTCCCAAAAAGGATCGTCATTGTTCTTGTCCACATACCATGTGTTCACCATGAGCATGGTCTCATTAGCGAGAAACTCCAGGTCGGGAGCGATATATGTCTTTTTATTGTAATTCATATTTTTTCATGTTTTCGTCCTGTTGAAATGTTGTATATGTTATGTTCCCTTTTTCTTTATTCCCCTTTGGCATTTCCTCTCCCGCCCTTTTGAGAGCCGCTGTGGGCTTTTCAGAGGGCGGGAAAGATAGTTATTGGGTATTAGGGTTATTGTTGCTTTACGAAGCGTTTCTTGCCGTTGATGATATATAGACCTTCAGGGAGACCTTCAGTAGAGTCGCTGTTGGCACGTACGAGTTGTCCGTTGATGGAATATATGCCGTTGGCGAACTTCTCCACCTTCTTGCCTTCCTCTCCACCGAATACGTCTTGGATGTCAGTGGTACCTGTCATGTCGATGTCATCGAGGAATAGTTTGGCATTAGCCGTAGCTGTGGAATTGTGCCCCTTAGGAGCAATCCAGCATGAGAAACCACGGAGACCGCGAGGACGAGAGGCAGAGTAGTACATGTGACCTTTGTCGAAGAAGTAGCAGCCCTTTAGGTCTGGGCGACCTGTGATGATCGTTCCTTTATCAGCCTTGTTGTAATCCTTGCTGTTGAAGTTCCAGACGTATGTTGCTTCGTCCTGTGTGGAATTAGGGGCAAATGTTCTGGCGAATGTGCCGTGGATGGTCAGTTTACTGTTTTCATCATCGTATATGCCTTTTGTGGTCCAGTTATCGTTCATAAGTGACAGGTCGTTCATGTTGTCGGCATTTGATGCCAAGGTGACATTAGGAATACCGATATGGTTTTCCTTGATTCTGACCAGACGAGTATCTGATGAACCGGACGTGGACACATTCAGACGAGCTTCATATTTAGGTGATGTTCTCTTTACCTCAGTAGAATAGAGGATGTAAGGCGTGTATGCTTCGAGCGCAACGCCATCATCTGCCATATCCTGTAGTTTTATTGTCTCGAAGCGTATTTCCGTTCCGACAACCTTTTTGAGTTTAGCCAGTTTGGCATTGGCTCCAAATGCTGTCGTAAACTGGCTTCTGTTGAGATTTACAGGCAGAATTATGGAGGTCCACACATCTTCCTGGATAGTCTTGTTGAGGTGGAGGATAGCATTTTTGTATGTGTAGTCGCATTCCTTGAGATAATTGAGGTCTGGCGCATCCTCATCGAGGACGAGGTCAGTGTCAACACCCTTGGCAGCAAACAGCAGGCGGAAGTCGTCGAATACGGTCCATTCCTTGGCATCAGCAGCGATTGTCTTGTCATTTTCATCATCACCTATCCATATTCCCGAATGCGATGTAGCGTTTATCAGTGTCATTTGGTTTCTTGACATGCACGAGAACGCTGTTGGTGTATTGGAAAGAGTTGTAGAAGTTACGACCTGCATAGTCCATGTTCTGTTCGTCGGTATGCAGGAGTGTCTGTTGAGCTTGTGACATATTCTTTATCTGCCAGAGCACTGTGGTATGCAGAGTGTTCTCTATCTCAGTTATTCCGTCATCGCCCAATACTACAGCGAATAGCTTCGCTTTTTCGGTGTTGGAAAATGCCTTACATTCTACGACGTATGTCCCTTCATTTTTGACTTCGACTATCTGAAAGATTCTTCCTCTTGTGTTCTTTGCATCGGCGCAGAAATATTTGCCGAGGTAGAGCTGGTAGTCTTCGTCGCTTGTTATTGTTTTTTCTTCGGTTTCACCTTTTGGGAAGGTGTAGCTGGAAATCTTTGTGGTATTTTTACCTGTGAAGGCATTCACATCATAGTCTTTTTTATTGCCGGAATTATCTGTAATCTGGTTTGATGTATAATGAAGGTGCTCCAATCCAAACCTTTGCTTGGCATTTGAATTTCCGGTATTCCATATTTTGGTGTTCCACTTCGTGATGTCGGCATCTCCACGTGAGAAAGAAGGACAGCGTAGCTTGAAGGATAGTTCGAGCGACTCTGTCATGTCCTGCATGTTCTTCTCCTGTATGGCATAGAGCTGTGCCAAGGAGAATACTCGCCACTTTCCATATTTTTCATTGAATGAACCTACCTTGTCGGCTTCACATTTCCTGTCAGCGTAAGGGTCTGGGTCTCCATGGAGATAGTAGTTGGTTCCATTGGCAATAGTGTATATTCTGTATGTGTTCTTTCCATCTTTCTGATTTTCAAAATACCATCCAGTGGCTTCATCTTTTTTGCGGTCGATGAAGCAACCCGTACTCGGGTGGTCCTCATCATTTCCTTGCTTATACCATGCGATGTATGGACCTATTCCTGTCTTGAGGTTCTGGGCGAAGTTGATATGATCGTCATAATAAGTGGTACCCCAAATCATTGAAGTACTTTTTTCTATTTTATCTACCCAGAGCGGAAGTCCATAGTATTTGAGGGACACATGTGTTCCCCAAAAACTGCCAGAATTGAGGAATTGCTTTGTCTCCAGGTTGTAGAGGAAGAATACTTTCTCCGGGTCGGCCATACTGAAGGTCGTTGCGTCGGTGGCATTGTCCAGAAGATTCTGTAACGTCTTTCCTTCGAGGTCATTCAGACCGTGGAAAGCGCCGCCATTGTTAGTGCCTCCAGTCTGTGCATTGGCAGAGAAGGCGAAACAAAGAATGATAGCTGTGACGCACCATCTTCTGAAGATGGATGTCTGAGAGGCTGGCTTGCAGCCTTCGGTTCTTCGTTTTCTCTTGTTCATGATATTGTATTTTTTAATATTAGCTTTTCTTCTTGTGATGAAACATCAATGGGTGGGATTGTTAAGGATTGGTTTTGTTCGTCAATGAGGTGGACTATGAATGAGCAAATGAATGCTTGAAGGATTTATGTATTTTTTTTGTTTTCCCCTGTTTTGTTGTGTTGATATTTCCTTTATATCGTGTGCAAAAATAGGAAATAAAATTGATTGTTATAGTGATTATCGTAAAAATGGGGTGGGAGGGATGTGTTTTTCTGCTGTTTTCATGTCACAAAATGTCACAGTGACATTTTGTGACATTCTTTTTAAATGAAGAATGAAGAGTGAAGAATGGGAGTTACGTTTTCTTCTTCAGTGAAAAGTGAAGAGTGAAAAGTGAAGAGTGAAGAGTGAAAAATCGCACTGACGCGGTTGGGGTAACTCACTCACGTCCGCCGGTAACGCGGCGGACACAGTGGCGGACAATGATGGATGGGGGCAGAAAATATAAAACGCCCTGGAAAGGCGGACCTTTCCAGGGCGTATGAATATGTATGTAATGTCGATTACTTGGTCATGGCGAGACGGAGACCGATGTCGGCATTGTTGAAGTCGCCGGAGACACCTTTGCGGGCGGTGTAGCGGCAGTCACTGCGACCGGAGTTCCATCCACCGCCACGGATTACGAAGGTGTTGGTGCTGTCAGCCGCTACGCAAGGGTCGGTCTGTGCCTCTGCCGGATATGTGGCATGGCCATCCTGACACCACTCCCAGACGCTGCCGCTGAAGTCATGGAAACCGAGTTCGTTCTTGTCCATTGACCCTACAGGATGCAATGTGAGGTCGGAATTGCTCTTATACCATGCTATGCGCTCCACGTAGATGGAGCCGCTATACTGCAATGTATGCGTCTTTGCACCGCCACGGGCTGCATATTCCCACTCAGCCTCCGTAGGAAGGCGGAATTGCTTGCCGGTAAGCTCGCTGAGCTTCTTGACAAATTTCTGGCAGTCTTCCCAGCTGACATTGACCACGGGCAGGTTCTTTCCCTCCTTGATGGACGACGGATTGCTGCCCATGACAGCCTCCCATAGCTCCTGAGTCACCTCGGTCTTGCCGATATAGTAGTCACGGGTGATGGTCACCTGGTGCATAGGCTGCTCTTCGGTAGGCGTGATATCCTTCATCTCGCTTGTCGCACCGATATTGAATTTACCGGCATTGACGAGGATAAGGTCGTAGTCCACGCCCTTTGACGTAAGGGTCACCACGCCATTATTGTCATCACTCACTTCAGTCTTGTCGGAATTGCAGGCTGTCATCATCATGGATGCCACGGCTGCGAGTAGGAACAGTTTCTTCATATATTATTTCTTTGTTGCTTTTACGAGGTAAACGATGATGAGGATATACATTCCCAGAGACAGTACCTGAGCCCAGTCACTGCCAGTCCATGCCTCATTGACAGGGTTGTAGCCAGCGAAACGGAGCACGGCAGACACCACTCCCATCAATGCTCCACCGGCAATGAAACCGGAAGCGAGGAGCGTGCCCTTCTCACCGCGTGCCGCATTGACAGCGCTGTCCTTGCTGCGGGTGGTCACAAACCAGTTTACTGCACCGCCCACGATAAGAGGAAGGTTGAGCTGGAGAGGGATGAACATACCCAAGGCGAAGGCGAGGGCAGAGATGCCGCAGGCATTCATGATGAGGGCTATGACGGCACCGATGCCGTAAAGAAGCCACGGAGCGCCCTGACCCATCATGAGCGGCTCGATGACGGCTGCCATGGCGCGAGCCTGTGGTGCTGCCATCACGTCGGTGTTGTCAGGAGTGAAGCCGTAGGTCTTGTTGAGAATCATGATCACACCAGCCGCAGTAGCCGCGCTGACGAGGATTCCGAGGAACTTGAATGTCTGCTGCTTGGCAGGAGTGCTGCCGAGCCAGTAGCCTATCTTGAGGTCGGTCACGAAGCTTCCGGCGCTGGAAAGGGCAGTACATACCACGCCGCCCATCACCAGTGCGGCCACCATTCCGGAGGTGCCCTTGAGTCCTACAGCCGCCATGATGAGGGAGGCGAGGATGAGAGTCATGAGCGTCATGCCGGAAACAGGGTTTGATCCCACGATGGCAATGGCGTTGGCAGCCACTGTGGTGAAGAGGAATGCGATGATGAAGACGATGAGGAGCGCCACGATGGTGAAGAGGAGCGAACCGTGCATCACGTCGAGATAGAAGAAGAGGGCGGTGACGAGGAAAGCGATGAGCAGTCCGAGACCCACGGTCTTCATGGACATGTCGCGCTGGGTGCGCTCTTCCTGGGTCATCTCAGCGCCGCCATTCTGCGCATTCTTGGCAGGAGCCACCTTGGAGATAAGGCTGAAACTGCCCATGATGACAGAGCGAGAGTTCCATACGCCGATGATGCCAGCCATAGCGATGCCACCGATACCGATGCTCTTAGCATACTGGAAGAGCTCCTGCGGACTGGCATTGGCTGCCAATGTGCTGCCGGAAATCTGGAGGTCAGGCCATATCAAGGCGATGGCAGGCACCACGATCCACCATATCAGCACGGATCCGGCACACATGATGGCGGCATATTTCAGTCCGACGATGTAGCCCATACCGAGCAGTGCTGCAGATGTGTTGATGCTGAAGAAGAGCTTTGCCTTCTCAGCCACGGTGACACCGAGCGAGCAGAAGGTGGAGGTGAAGTTCTCAGCCCATGCTCCGAAGGTGGCCACGAGGAAGTCGAAGATACCACCGATGATACTTGCTATGACGAGAGGCTTTGCCGAACCGCTGCCTCCCTCGCCACTCATGAGCACCTGCGTGGATGCCGTGGCTTCAGGGAAAGGATATTTTCCGTGCATATCCTTCACGAAATACTTGCGGAAAGGAATGAGGAACAGTATGCCGATGATACCTCCGAGCAATGAAGAGAGGAACACTTCGAGGAATGTAACGGAGATGTCAGCGTCAGGAAACTTGTTCTGAAGGATATAGAGAGCCGGGAGAGTGAAGATGGCACCAGCCACTATCATGCCGGAACAGGCACCGATGGACTGTATGATAACATTCTCTCCGAGCGGGTCTTTGCGCTTTGTGGCGCCGGCAAGTCCCACTGCTATGATGGTGATAGGGATTGCAGCCTCGAATACCTGGCCCACCTTAAGGCCGAGATAGGCAGTGGCTGCGCTGAAGATGACCGCCATGAGAAGTCCGAGGCACAGTGACCATGCTGTGACTTCGCGGGGATTGGCCTTTGCAGGCATTACAGGCTCGTAGGTTTCGCCTGGTTTCAGTTCGCGGAATGCGTTTTCAGGGAGTTCTTGTTTTGTCTTTTCCATTTTATTAAATTGTAGTGTTTCGTGATTGCTGTAACTGAGTGGGGATAAAATATCAATAAATAAAAATATAGAAAAATATCGGACTGCGGTGTCTTTTTTTTGTTGTTTTTTTTTATTGATATTTTTTGTTTCGCTTGGGGCATCAGATGTAGCCTTCCAGTCCTTCCTCGTTCTCGATGCGTGAGAGGAGCTTTCTGACGCTGGCGGATGAGTCTTCCTTCTTGCATACGAGGATGACATCGCCCTTTTCCGCTACGATATATCCGTTGAGCCCCGAGAGGACAGCGAATTTACCGTCAGGGAGAGCCACGACATTGTGCATGGAATCGTCAGCCAGAATGCGTGAACGGGTGTTGACCACCACATTGTCAGTCTCATCTGTCGATAAGGCTTCGTAGATGCCATGCCATGTACCGATGTCAGCCCATCCGAAATCACACTGCATCACCGCCTTGTGCTCCATCTTTTCCAGTATCGCCATGTCGAGCGAGAGATTGAGAAGGCTGGAGAAATCATGATTGCCCTCGGCATTGAGGATGCGCTCCAGATGGTCTTTCAGTTTGTGGAAGCAAGCCATATAGATGCTGGTGTTCCACAGCCATTCTCCACTATCGATAAACATACGGGCAAACTCACGGTCGGGTTTCTCCGTAAATGACTTGACACGATAGAAATCATTCTCGCCATCACCCTTCTGTATGTATCCGTAGCCCGGCTCAGGACGTGACGGGGTGACACCTATGGTCAGCACGCAGTTGTGCTCCTTGACGAAGGAAGCGCCTCGCTGCACGGCGCATTTGAAGTTGTCCTCACGCAGTATGACCTGGTCTGCCGGTATGATGATCACGCTCGTGCGGTCATTGTCAGCGCATTCAGGGACGGAAAGCGGTGCATTCATGCCGTCATCGCCTTGCGAACTCTTGGCGAGTATGCTCCGCAGAGCGAGCAAAGTGGCGGGGGCGGTGTTGCGGTTGATGGTTTCGAGAATGAGGTTTGAGGGCGGAAGGTCAGGCAGTTGCTGCCTTGCAATGTCCTGGAAGTCCTCCCTTGTGACGACGAATATATTGTCCTGAGGCACTATTTTCGCCATTCTGTCGAAGGTCTGCTGGAGTAGGGTGCGGCCTAAGCCGAAGAAGTCAATGAACTGTTTTGGCATATTCTGCCTGCTGACGGGCCACAGTCTTCTGCCCTTTCCTCCTGCTAATATTATTGCGTATGTCATTATTGCTGTTTTTATTAGTAGATGGAGGATGATGCTGCGGTATCATCCCTGGTTTGGGTCTATCCGTTGCAAAGATACAAAAAAAGAGGGAAGTATGGACAAAACAAATGAAAAACTTTGTTATTTTACTATTTTCTTCTACCTTTGCATGGCAAAAAAGCGGTGGGACGATACTGTCTGCCGCAATGAAAAGAAAAGATAATGGCAAAGAAAGATAAATATTACGTAGTGTGGGACGGTGCTTCGTGCGGCGTATTCTCCACTTGGGAAGCTTGTCAGGAGGCAGTGGAGGGTTATTCCAATGCCCGATATAAGTCGTTCAAGTCCATGGAAGAGGCGGAGGATGCCTATGAGATGGGTGCGGATGCCTATTACGAGATGGCGAAGGAGCGTGCCGCTGCCGATGGGAAGAAGTCTGCCGGCGATGCCGGTAAGGCTTCTTCTGCTGTGGAAAAGCCTTCCGATAGCGGCGTGGAAGTGCCTCAGACGCTGCGCTGGGCCAGCTGTAAAGGGGTGATAATGGACAGCATTGCCGTGGATGCGGCTTGCTCGGGCAATCCCGGCAAGATGGAGTACAGGGGCGTGTATCTCGGTAATGGCAGGGAGATATTCCATTTCGGTCCGGTGTATGGCACCAACAACATAGGTGAATTCCTTGCTCTGGTGCATGGGCTTGCGCTGCTGAAGCAGAAGGGCCTCACCCAGATGCCTATCTATAGTGACTCCGTGAATGCTCAGTTGTGGGTGAGACAGCGTCATTGCAAGACGACATTGGTGCGCAATGAGAAGACTGCTGAGCTTTACCGTCTGATAGAGCGTGCCGAGAAATGGCTGCGAGAGAATAGCTATTGCAATCCTGTCATCAAATGGCCTACCGAGTCTTGGGGGGAGATACCTGCTGACTTTGGGAGGAAGTGATTGTTTTATTAAATGAAGAATGTTCTAAATGAAGAATGTAGAATGAAGAATGAAGAATAGGAGTTACCTTTTCTTCTTTTAGTGAAAAGTGAAAAGTGAAGAGTGAAAAATCGCGCTGACGCAATTATAAGGTAATAGGTAATAGGTAATAGGAGATTAGCTTAATTCGCTTGAGATTTTTCCATAGCGAGAAACCATGATTGGCAAGTGTATTCTCCTATTACCTGTTTTCTATTCCCTATTACCTTATCTCCCCCTCACAGGGGGATAAGAGGGGGTCTTCATTTTAAAAAGAGCCTCCCTGATGCAATAATCAGGGAGGCTCTTTTTTGAGTTATGATATTGTTATGAATGTGTCAGGGATTATTCCGGACGCATTACGACCTCGAGGTGGTTGCCACCATCAACGATGCGCTTGATCATACCAGAAACCTTGGCTGGAGTTACGCCTTCGATGGTCTTCTTGTAGTCGGTGTAGATGTCGATGCCATACTCCTTCCAGTTGATGAGGGCGCTCATCCAGAAACCATTGTTCTTGAATGCGATGTCAGCAGACTTGAGCATGTTGTCCTTCACCTTCTTCACCTTGTCAGGATCCACGCTCTTGGCAGCGTCAGCCACAATCTTCTTCATGCGCTCAGCGGCAGCATCAAGCTTTGAAGGCTCGGAGATAGGAGCACTGGAAGAGAGCATAGCGTATGCCTTGTCGGCCATGAGGCTCATGGAGATGCCGGCACCGCAGCTGTAAGCGGCAGACATTTCCTCACGTACCTGATTGAGCATTTCCATTGTAACCACTTCTCCGGCAACCTCCATCACTACGGAGTTCTCAAGGTTGTTCTCGATAGGGCAGTAGTAGATATTGCCTACCTGTGGGCGTGGAGTCTCCATCTTGCGTGTGAAAGCGTTCTTCTTCTGACCCTTGAAGTAGGTGCGGGTGTCGATCTTGGTCACCTTGTCAGCCTTCTTTGCAGGGAGAGAAGCGATATACTGCTCGATGAGAGGGAGGAGAGTAGCCTCGTCGTAGTTACCTACGAAGAAGAAAGTGAAGTTTGCGGCGTTGGCAGTGCGCTCCTTGACCATCTGGAGACAGCGGTCGTAAGACACATTGTCAAGGTCAGCGAGCTCAAGAGGCTTGCTGCGGAGAGAGTGACTGTTGAGCTCAGCGCGGAGAGAGTCGGAGAATGCGCTCTCTGGCTTGAGGCCGCGGTTAGGGAGAGCCTGCTTGAGAGAAGTCATGAGCTGCTCGTAAGACTGCATATCCTTTCTCACGTCAGTGAACTGGAGATAGATGAGCTGGAGGAAGGTCTCGATATCCTTAGGAGTGGTAGAACCTGCGATAGAGGTCTTTGAACCGCTCATGGAGAAGCCTGTGTTGCAGTTCTTTCCCGCAAGAGCCTTGCCGAGTTCGTTCATGGTGAAGTTGCCGAGAGCACTGATGCCGCAGAGGTTGTCCACGAGCTTGATGTTGGCATAGTCCTTCTCGCCATAGAGAGCAGTACCGCCGCTGGCAGTAGCAGTCATGCTTACCTCGTCAGCCTTGAAGTCAGTCTTCTTGAGAACTACTGTAGCGCCGTTGCTGAGCTTGAGCTCCTTGAATCCGAGAGCCTTGTTTTCAGAAGTCTTGACAATCTTGCCCTTCTTAGGCATCTGTGCGATGAGAGGCTCGTTCTTCACGTTGTCCTTCCACGGGTCGAGCTGTGCAGCGCGTGCAGTCTCGAAGGTCTTGCGGAGCTGGTCAGCTGTAGGAACGAAGCGTCCCTCCTTGTCCTGTGCAAATTCGAATACCACGAGGTTGGTGTCGCTTACGCTGATGATCTGCTTGACGAAGTCATTCACCATGTCGAGAGTGACGCTCTTGTCTATCTGATTCCAGATACCGTACTCGGTATCCATGTCCACGAGAGGCTCGTTGTTGAGGTAGTTGTCGCGGCAAGCGTCACCGAAGCGGTCGTTTTCGCGCTTGTCACGGTTGGAATAACTTTTCTCCACCCATGAGATGAAGTCGCTCTTGGCACGTCCGAACTCACCTGCGGTGAATCCATGCTGGCGTACACGCATCAGTTCCTTGGTAGCGTCAGCGAGGGCTTCGAGGTCTTTTCCCTCCTTAGGAGATACGTCGAGACCTACGGCAGCCTTGGTGTTGGAGAGGATATAGTCGCCGATGTTGGCACTTGCGCTGAGGAAAGTGCACTCAGGCTTCTGCGCGAGCTCAGCGAAGCGTGAAGAAATCATGCTTGCGAAGAGGCTGTTGACATAAGACTGGAAATAGTAAGCGGCAGTATTCTTGAGCTCCATTGGGAATGGATCGGTCTTCATGTAAACGGAGATGGAGTTGCTGTTGATTTCCTTGTCCTTGCCTACAGCGTAGATAGGCTCGTTGTTGTCGGCTACAGGCAACTTCTCCACCTGTGCGGCATTAGGCTGGAGTACGTTGGAAGAGAAGAGTTCCTTGATCTTCTGCTCAGTGCGGTCCACATCGATGTCGCCCACTACGATGATGGCCTGATTGTCAGGACGGTACCATTTCTTGTAGTATTTGCGGAGATCGTCGTAAGGGAAGTTGTCCACCACTTCCATAGTGCCGATAGGCATACGCACTCCCCAGCGTGAACCAGGATAGAGCGTAGGGAGCATCTGTTCGAGGAGACGCATCTGTCCGCTGTTTCTCATGGACCATTCAGCGTGGATTACGCCGCGCTCCTTGTCGATTTCCTTGTCCTGGAGCAGGAGTCCGTTACTCCAGTCCTTGAGGATGAGGAGGCATGAGTCGAGCACCTGTATGTTGCCTGTAGGCACGTTGCAGACGCGATATACAGTCTGGTCAACGCCAGTATAGGCATTAAGGTCGCTTCCGAACTGGATTCCCTTCTCGCGGCACCAGTCGATGATTCCCACTTTCTTGAAATTCTCAGAACCGTTGAATGCCATGTGTTCGAGGAAGTGAGCCAGACCGCGCTGCTCTTCTTCTTCCTGGATGGATCCCACACGCTGAGCGATGTAGAAGTTTGCCATGTGCTCAGGCCACTCATTGTGTCGGATGTAGTAAGTAAGTCCGTTGGCCAGCTTGCCTTTGCGTGTAGCCGGGTCCATCGGAAGTTCTGGCATTGACTGTGCAAATGCCGATGTCGCCACCATTGCGAGGACGAACATCAGAAAATGTTTGATTTTCATCTGTTGATTGTTATTGTTTTTTTTAATATGTGTGCAAAATTACATATATTAAACGATTAAACGAAAAGTTAAGGGCAAGAAAATAGGAAATAATAACGATTTTTATACGTTTTTTAGCGTAAAATCAAGAAAGTACAAACTTTTTTTCGTTTTTTGCAAAAAAAGTATCTAAATATTTTGATTTACGTCAATCTTTTTGTAACTTTGCAAATGTTTTCCGACAAACCCAACTTGGTTTACCCCAAATAATACTACTGCAACACTGGTTTATACATAAGAGACCACTATAACTTACTACTACCTATATATACTGTTAACTATGTCGGCAAACGTGAATAAATACTCTGTTTGAAGAGTCAATAAAATAGAGCGCTGCGATTCGTTTGGATTGCAGCGCTCATTTGTTTTCCGTTGACTGTCTTGCTGGGAAAAGGAAAATATCAATAGATAAAATCATGTTGTTTTGTGGTTTAGTCGTTTTGTGGTTTAGTTGTTTGAGCATTTAACAAGATAACAAGACTGTTTATTGATATTTTATTGTTGATTGTCAGCTTGAGCCCCAAATAGCCAGTGCCTTACCTTTCTTCCCCCAGGGGGGACAGGAGGGGGGCTTTATATTAGATAGGTACTGTCTTCCAGACAGCCGCTCATCATGCGGTTTTAATCCCGAGACTTCGTCCCGGGTTACTCTCGCTACGCTCTGTATTGTCTTCCAGACAATGCTTGTCGGCTTGTTTGTTTTATATTGCCCGGTAACGCGGGCAACACAGTGGCGGACTGTTCGTGAAGTTACAAAATGAAAGCATAGATATTGCGGGGTAAAAGCTATGCTTTTGCTATGCAATATCTATGCTATTGGAGGGTAATATCTATGCTATTGCACAGAGGGGGCTTTTTCTGCGCTTTCCGATATTTTCTTTAACCAAAACGGGCGGAAAAGTTACGGATTGTAAGTTTGGCGATCGAGTGATAGCTGCATACAACAAAACAACCAAACAACAAGACAACTAAACAACAAAACCACGACCATCACTTCTCCAGCCGGATGCGGGCATCCACTGCCACGACGTTGTCGGCATCGGCAAGGAGCGGATTGATGTCCATCTCCTTTATCTCCGTGGCGAAGCGGAGGATGGTGGAGAGGCGCACGATGATCTCCATGTACTTGTGCTCATTTATGCCTTTCTGTCCGCGCGTACCTTTTATTATCTTATATCCTCGCAGACTGTGGATCATGGACTCGGCTTCGGAGACGGAGAGAGGGGCAAGTCCGCTGGACACGTCCTTGAGCACTTCGACGAATATGCCGCCGAGACCGCACAGCACGATGTGGCCGAAGCGCGGCTCATACTTCGCTCCGATGAAGAGTTCGGTGCCCTTTATCATCTTCTGCACCATGACTGCCGTGGCATCAGGAATCTGCATCAGGCGGTCGATTTCCATGGCGAGGTGCTCCTTGGTGCGGATATTGAGCGATACTCCGCCCACATCGCTCTTGTGGACCGGTCCTACCACCTTTGCCACGACTGGATATCCCACCTTCTCGGCGAAGGCAAGCAGTTCCTCCTTGTCTGCTGACACGCTTTCAGGCACCATAGGTATGCCGGCGCAGGAGAATATCTCACGCACGAGATGCGGCGGGAGATAGCCTGACTCCTTTATTCCACCGATGATGTTGCGTATCTTTATCACATCGACTCCATAGAGTTCCAGCTCGGAAGGTGCCGGACTTGGGGTGTTCATGACGCGCACGAGACAGTTTGCCACGGTCACTTCGTCAGCGAAATTGACGTGTCCCTTGGCAAGGAACTCCGCCACTTCCGGTCCGGCAGTGTTCATGCTCGGCAGGATAGGGAATATCGGCTTCCTGCATTCCTGTATCTTCTTGTGGAGCACGTCGTATGCTTCGTAGAGCTGCACGAGGCCCGGACTGCCGAATATGACGAATATCGCGTCGATGTTGTCGAATTTGTTCTCGCAGTAGTCTATGGCAATGCCGAGATGCTCCGGCGTGCCGGTGGCAAGGATGTCGATAGGATTGGAGACGGCAGCGCCCGGGAAGAGCTGGGATTTCAGTTCCTCCGCCATCGGTCCTTCGAGCTTTGGCACCTGCAGTCCGCCCTTTGCCAATGCGTCGGTGAGCATTACGCCCGGTCCTCCGGCATGGGTCACGATGGCAAAGTTCTTTCCCGAGAACTTTGGCAGGGTGAAGATGCAGCCCACGGTGGTGAGTTCCTCACGGGAGAAGCAGCGCACTATGCCTGCTTTTCTGAGCAGGGCTTCCACTGCCGAGTCGCTGCTCGCGATGGCTCCGGTATGGCTGCTCGCCGCTCTTGATCCGCTCTCTGAACTGCCAGACTTGATGGCTGCGATGCGGCAGCCCTTTCGTATGAGCGAACTGGCATGGAAAAGGAGCTTGTCAGGGTCGGAGATATTCTCGATGTAGAGCAGTTTGATGTGGGAATCACGGGCAGGATCGAATGTCTCGTCCATGTGCTGCAGCACTTCCTCCACGTTTATCTGCTTGGCATTGCCTACGCTCCATACGGAATTGAACGGCAGACCTTTGCTCACGGCCGACTCAAGGATGAAGACGGCAGTGGCTCCCGAACTGGAGATGAAATCGACACCGTCGGGACGCAGCTGGGGAATCGGCTTGGTGAACACGCCGTGATACCATGAGTTCATCAGTCCGATACAGTTTGGACCGATGAGGGCGCAGCCGTATTTCTCGCATGACGCGAGGATGCGGTCTTCCATTTCCGCGCCTTCATGTGTCTCTTCTCCGAATCCGGCAGAGATGATGATGAAGGCCTTTACGCCTTTCTCGCTGGCAAGGTATTCCACGTAGTCGGGGCAATACTTTGCAGCCACGACGAGGATGGCAAGGTCTGTGGGCGGCAGGACTTTGCAGTCATTGAAAGCCTTGATGCCCTGCACCTCGTCCTCCTTAGGGTTTACGATGCGCAGAATGCCCTTGTAGCCTCCTTGCAGGATATTTCTCACTATCGCACCGCCGGGCTTGTGCTTGTTGTTTGACCCGCCGATGATGACTATACTCTCAGGGTGAAGAAGTTGGTTGTTGATCATTGTGTTTCTGGATGGTTGATGCCGATGATTCGGTATTTTAGTTATTTGTCTGCAAAAGTAATGACATTTTTTCTTTTTACCAAAGCAAATTAAGAGAAAATAATGGAGAAAATTGGGATTGTTGGTAATTTCTTTGTAATTTTGTAGCCGTAACGATTAAAATGTAATATATGCAAGAAACAAGACAAGCCCGCATATCACGCCTCCTCCAGAAGGAATTGGCAGATATTTTCCAGAGCCAGACCCGCATGATGCGCGGAGTGCTGGTCAGTGTGACCCGTGTGAAGATTTCCCCAGACCTCAGCATCTGCACCGCCTATCTGAGCGTCTTTCCTTCAGAAAAGGGCGAGGAGATACTGGAAAACATCAAGGGCAACGAGAAGTCAGTACGCTATGAGCTCGGCACCCGCGTACGCAACCAGCTGCGCATCATACCTGAGCTCCGCTTCTTCCTCGATGATTCCCTGGACTATCTGGAGAGAATCGACGGACTGCTGAAGAAATAACGAAAACCAAATGAAGAACAAAAGGTACCCTCATGTCCATCTGTGAGGGGGAGGCCGGGCATTCAGTGACTACCTTCCCCTCACACATGGGCACAAGAGGGAACCTTATTTTTAGCAAAAATGAACATAGGTTTCCTTTTCGCCCGCCGTTACCTTTTCTCCAAGAAGAGCACTAACGTGATAAATATCATATCTTTCATCTCCATAGTCGGTGTCATGGTGGCAACGATGGCTCTGGTGGTGGTGCTCAGTGTGTTCAATGGATTCCACGATATGGTGGCAGGATTCTTCACTCAGTTTGACCCTCAGATAGCTGTGGTGCCAGCTAACGGGAAGTATGCACCCGCTGACGACCCTGCACTCGTGAAGATAAAGCAGATGCCGGAGGTGGCTGTGGCTACGGAAAGCGTCGAGGACCAGGCACTTGCCGTCTATGGAGACCATCAGGCGATGGTGGTGATAAAGGGCGTGGATGACAATTTCTCACAGCTCACACATATCAATGACATACTCTTCGGCTCCGGTTCCTTCGAACTGTCAGCCGCTGACCTGCAATACGGAGTGATAGGAATACGCCTCACGCAGACTCTCGGCATAGGCGCAAGCTGGGACGGTTACCTCAACATATACGCTCCGCGGCGTGAAGGACAGCTCGACCTGAGCAATCCTATGGATGGTTTTGTGGCCGATTCGCTGCTCTCTCCAGGTGTAGTGTTCTGCGTCAACCAGTCGAAATACGACAAGAACTACATCCTCACATCCAATCATTTTGCCCGCAATCTCTTCGGATGCGACGGTGAACTGACCAGTCTGGAGATACGACTCAAGCCCGGAACCGACCTGAATGCAGTGAAAGAGCGGATGCGCGACGTGGCAGGTGACAAATTCAAGGTGCTCGACCGCTTCGAACAGCAGGCTGATACCTTCTCAGTCATGCAGATAGAGAAGTTCATGGCTTACATATTCCTCACGTTTATCCTCGTGGTGGCTTGCTTCAACATCATCGGCAGCCTCTCGATGCTTATCATCGACAAGAGCAATGACGTGGAGACATTGCGCTGTCTTGGCGCTACAGACCGTCAGATTTCCAATATCTTCATGTTTGAAGGCAGGATGATAGCGTTCATCGGTGCCGTCGCTGGCGTGCTGATCGGACTGCTTCTCTGCTGGCTTCAGCAGCAGTTTGGTATAGTAAGCCTTGGCGGCAGCAGCGGAAATTTCATCGTCGATGCCTATCCTGTCAGCGTCCACTACGGCGATGTAGCCATCGTTTTCTTCACCGTCATAGCCGTAGGATGGATTGCAGTCTGGTATCCGGTGCGCTATATGAGCCGGAGACTGCTGAAATAGTCTGTTGTTTAGTGGTCTTGTTGCCTTGTTGTTTTGTTAATAGTCTGTGGTTTTGTGGTCTTGTTGCCTTGCTGTATGGTGGCTTGCCTCGATTGACCGCCACTGTGCCAACGGCTTTTACCGTTGGTTACCAACATGACAACCAGGCCACGAAGCTCTATTTCATCATCTTCACACACCTCCGTCCATCAGGAAAGACGAGGATGTTAAGACCCTTCTGCAGGGCTTTGAGTCGCCTTCCATCGGGTGAAAAGATGGAGACAGCATCGTGACTGGACTGTGATGACATGGAGAAAGACGGCTGCGACGACATGGATGGAGAAGATATTCCGGTGGGATTGTCTTCTCCATTCTTTATTGTGACGGTGGTATAGGTCTGCGATGCGGGCATATCCACAGGCATCCAGTCCTTGTCACTGTATCTGTTTACCGGACGACAGACAGGCACCACGCGGTAAACGCCATTGTAATTCAAGTCCCTTCTGGTGTCGATGCAAAGGGATTTGGGGGTATTGAAACTGCTTCCCGGCGTAAGGTCACAGCGTCCAATGCTCTTGTATATGCGGTCTCCAGTATTCTTTTCTTCATACATGAGACCGTAAGAGAACTTGTCATAACTGGCACTGAGATTATAGAACGGCACCATCACATACACAGTTTTTTCCCTGCCGCCCTCTCTGTCTATCGTATAATAAGCGTTATGTCCCTGCGATGGCGACATGGTGCTGTTGCAATAGTATGTGCCTGATGCGCTGATGTGCAGCCTTTCCTCGCCTCCTTCGTCCTTTTTCAGTCCGACAATGGCAAGCTGGCTGTCGCTGAAAGCACGTCCACCTTCACTCTCTATCCTCAGCGCATCAGTGCCGGAAAGGGCAAAATAGCCGTCTGCATAGCCGTCCCAGCCCCAATTTATCGCGAAGCAATGCACCTCTGCATCATATCCATGCACCACGAAGGCATGGCCCTCACCATTCGATTTGCCACTGTAGAGCACGGGACGACCCGCTTCCAGTTCCGCGTAGATCATTCTTTCCCAGTCATTATCCTTGTAGCAGGCACGGTTTTCCACGCTTACAGCCTTGTCATAACCGAAATATCGCGCCGCAGCAAGGGCAGGTTTGGTGACAGATGAATTGGAGACAGTCATGCCATAGTCCATGTTCATCGCCACTCCAGCGTGGTAAATCAGTCGGGAAACAGCCTCAGCCTCATCCTGCGAGTATTCTCCAGCCTTGTATTCATCGCGCATCAAGGCGAAATCATAGTTTGCCGAACCGAAGTTTGCACTGAAAGAACGCATTCCGAGTCCGGTGATGTCTATGCTGTAACTGTTTGAACCCTGCCCTTTCGCATACTCATGAAAACGCATTATCTGTGCCAAAGCCGTGGCATTGCAGCCCGTATAGAGCCTTGCATCGGGCAACAAGACGTTGTAAGGCACTCCTTGTCCCCACTTTGTCTTCATCATAGGGGTGATGCTCTCCATCGTTTCTCCATCCTCCATCATGGCGGAAGCATTGCTTTCTGCCTTTGCAGCCGCCGTGATAGCACTGGAATAGCATCGCAGAAGGTCATCCAAGCCTTGCGGAATGCTGTCAGGACGGAACGCTCCCTGCGTGGAATAAGCCAGCACTTCGCGCGCCACCTCATTGCCGCCGATGATTATAAAGCCGCCTTCAGGCACGTTGAATATGTAGTATGACGTCACTCCATCCGAGTCTTTGCGGCATACCAACGGCAATGGTGCGACAGCATCTCCACCTTTTGCCAACGCTTTTGCCTTGGCAGATTGATGGAAGTGCTTCCGCAACACGTCATCAGCCTTATGCCTTGCGGTCTCAATAGTGACGTTCTGCGCCATAGCGGATGCAGTGAATGCTATATATATAAATAAGGTGTAGAGTATCTTCTTCATAGGATAGTAGAAGTAGGGCTTGATAGAAACGGAAGCAGAGCTTCGGAAAAACGGAAAGGGGACTGTGGGAAAAATGAATTGATGCTTGGCAGAAACCAGAGCAGAGTTTGGCAGAAACGAAAGAAAGTGGAAAACGCTCATAGGGCTTTCCACTTTCCTTGTTATTTCAAATCATCGCTGTCAAGCTGACAACTGATGGTTATTACTCAGCGATACAGATGGTAACGCGGTTCTGGTCGTTATCAGCGAAAGGCTGAACGGTGTCACCCTTAGAGTTGATAGTGATACGGCTGCTTGGTACGTTGTACTTCTCCTCAAGGATAGAAGCGATCTTGTTGGCACGCTTCTCAGCGATCATAGCGTTGTACTTAGCAGTACCGGTGCCCTTGTCAGCGTAACCGCAGATGTCAACCTTAGCCTTTGGATACTTGTTGAGGTACTCTGAGAGACCGTCGAGCTTAGCGAGCTCAGACTCAACAGGGATAAACTTGTTGATCTTGAAGAAGATGTCGCAGCGATAAGGCTCAATCTTCTCTTCTGCAACTACTGGAGCAGGAGCAGGCTTCTCAACAACTGCAGGAGCAGGAGCAGGAGCTGGTTCTGGAGCAGGGATGACAGTCTTGGTGTAAGTGTCACCGAGAGCAATCTTCACACCAGCGAGAGCGTTGAAGTACCAGTCAGCGTTGTCAGCGTGCTTACCGTTGTAGTGGTCAGAGAGGATGTTAGCCATGCACTCAAGGTTGAGGCTAACGCGCTTTGAAACCTGGAAGTCGAAGTCGAGACCGAAGCGTCCTACAGGGCGAACCTTTGTGTCGTCATAGTAGTGGCTCATCACGAGAGGCTTAGCATTGTGGATATCCTTAGCGTCATCACCGAGACCGCTTGCGATGTTAACGCCACCACCAGCGATGAGGTTCATAGTGAATACGCGCTCTGGGTTCCAACCTGCGATAGCGTTGATGATGTTGAACTTAACGTCAACAGCAGGAGCGAAATAGTTGTAAGAGAAAGTCTTGTGAGGAAGACCTACTGCTTCAGCAGAACCTTCCTTCCATCCGCCCTTGCTCTGCCATGCGTTAACGCCGAGACGAACAGCCCAAACAGGGTTGAACTGATAGCCGAGAGCAATCTGGGCATTAGGAGAAACGAGGTCGAAGAACTTAGCCTCACCGAGTGTGTGCTGTGCACCAGCCTGCAACTGGAGGAACCAATGGCTGTTGTAGTTGTACTCAACCTTGTCCTGTGCCTCCTGTGCATTAGCAGAAACGGCCATAATAGCGGTCATTGCTGCGAGAAGCATTTTCTTAAATTTCATAATTGTACAATTTTTTGGTTATAATACTTTAGTTTTATTTCCATGCTATCATATACTGTAATGTAAGTAGATTCATTGTTTTCGCGCATTCATCATCAGATGATTACAGTACATAATTTGTCTGCAAAGTTAAGAAAATATCCTAAATGCGCAAAATAAAATGCGACTTATTTTAGCAGAAACCGCCTTTTCTCCTCATTTTGAGCAGTAAAATGTATTTTTTTCCTGAAAAGTTTTCAAGTTAGACTATTTTTTCTTACTTTTGCATTCGGAACGTAATCATTACCTTATGTTTCCCCTATACTGCTATTAACACGATTACAATAACTACTAAACAAAAAAAACATGAAAAAGTTTTTTACTCTATTGGCAACACTTGTTGCCTGTATTACAGTAAATGCGGCAGAATGGTCTATCGTCTTTTCTGAAATAGGCAGTGCTAACAATCTTGCAGACAAGACAGGCGCTGTAATATCTTCTGCAGTATCAAACGGAATGGGTACTGTAACTCTCGGTGGCAAGGCATTGAATTCCCAGTTCGGACTTCAAGCAGGCACGACATGGCTGTACAGAACTGGAAGCAAGGGACTGTACTCTATGAATGGCGGAGACCGTAACTTCGGCGTATTTTCAGCCAAAGCAGGTCAGACCGTTACAATCAATTCCAGCGTTGCTCCTACACCTACAAATGCCACTCTCAAGTCTGAAAATTCCAATGTTCATATTTATACAGTCACAAAGGATGGCGATGTAATATTCAAGTTCACACGTTATCAAACTATTTACTCTATAGCACTTGAAGGAAAAACAGAAGGTTGCGATGCTCCTTCATTCAAGGTTACCGGTGCATCCAATGAGGCACGTACCATAACTATGGCATCCTTGACAACTGGCGCAGAGATATATTATTCCGAAACTGCGCTGACATCAGCTGCTGGAGGTACAAAATATACAGGAGCCATTTCCACTTCTGCTGCAAAGATATGGGCTTATGCCAAGACTTCCGCTGCAACATCTAAGGTTGTTTCCTTCGAGACGGGCGCTGGCACGACTATCACTCTCAATGTTCCAGACTATACAATGTCATTCGTACAGAACGGAAAGTTCTACAACCCAGTATTCACTTTGTCTTCAGACCAGGAGAATATAATCGGCAAACCGGAAGTAACATACACTTACAGCGTGAATGGCGGAAAGGAAGAAAGCGGAAACTCTTTCGCAGTTCGCAAGGCATGCACCATCAATGTAACTGCCAAAGCTGACGGATACACCTCAAGTAGCCGTACAATCGAAGTTCCAGTCGCTTTCTTCAAGAAGGTTAAGTCTTATGATTTTGCAAGCTTCGACTCTCACTCCGAGACTACTGTAGGCTCTGCTCAGAACATTGGTGGCAAGGGTCATCAGGCATACTCCCTCGATGCTGACGCAGTGGAAGACTTCACTCTTGACAATGTACAGTTGATGTGGGAGATAACAGCAAACAAGGCATGCGGTCTCTATTGCCGTTTGGCAAAGGCTTCTGCTACATACGATGGTGAATTCCCAGAGAATGCGATGCTCTGCTATATGGATATGGACGACAATGCTCATGTTTCCGGCTCCAAGACCATAAATCTCGTACAGTATGAATCCATCGTTTCCCTCGATGTATATCTTCCACTTTCCGATGCAGACATTGAAGAAATGAAAAAGGCTGAGAGTGGCTTCATCCCAGGCGACGGTCCTACTTACGACCCTGACAAGGCTCCGGAAGGCGGCATCGAGTCTGCTACACGTCCTGAGCACGGCATGGTAACTCCTCCTTCTGACACTACTCAGAGCGACAATGCCAACGGCACTGCTACTGGTATCAACGGCGCAGAGGCTGAAGCACAGATCGTAAGCATCGTCACAGTCAACGGAGCTAAGGTCAACACCCTCCAGAAGGGCATCAACATCGTGACTTACTCCAACGGCAAGCGCGTGAAAGTGCTCAAGTAAAGATTGACATATCCGAAAGGATGTCAAGGTAAAAACGACATGATTCCGACCGGTTGTCTGCCAAGGCAGCCGGTCGTTTTCCGTTTTATCCACATATATGCCATTCCACTCTTTATCTGAATTATTCATGAAAAAACGGGGGAAGGACAAAGAAAAAGCGGAAATAATTTGCTTATGTTAATAGATTTGCCTAACTTTGTAGGCAGAAAGGACAGGACAAAGCATTACATTGTCTTACAGACACATAATAGACTATTGATATTTCACTTACTAACAACAAAACTACTGAATTACAATGAAGAAAATTTTACTCTCTTTCGTGGGCATTATATGCGCACTTTCCGCTTGGGCTGACACCACAGGCTCAAAGTACAACACAGTATTCTCATGGGCTTCTCCTGAAGGCACACCGCAGGTAACCGGCGGCACAGTGACCTACAAGAATGCAATGGAAGGCGCTGACAACCGTGTAAACTTCAAGGATGGCAATTTCTACACCATCTGTCTCAACGGCAGCAAAAAGGAATATGGCAAGGGTCCTGACGACAAGGGCAAGTCAAGCTACGTGGAAATAGCTCTCGACAAGGCACTTGAGGCAGGCGATTCCATCATCATCACCGGTTATCGCAACAAGAATGCCGACAAGAAAGCTACCATCTGCTTCATTTATGGCGATACACAGGTAGCAGACGAGTCTGTCTATGGCAACATCGGCATGAATGAACAGCCTACTACAAACAAGTATGTGATACCAGAAAAGGCTGTAGGTCAGAAGACCATCCACCTTACACGCAACGCTACTCAGACAAACCTGTTCATCATAGAATTCGTCATCAAGCGCAAGGCTGCTGTAGAAGAGAGCAAGGACGATGCAAAGAATGACGGCATCATCAAGGTCGATGGCTCAACATACGACCCTGACAAGGCTCCGGAAGGCGGCATCGAGTCTGCTACACGTCCTGAGCACGGCATGGTAACTCCTCCTTCTGACACCACACAGAGCGAGAATACCAACGGCACTGCCACCGGTATCAACGGCGCAGAGGCTGAAGCACAGATCGTAAGCATCGTCACTGTAAACGGTGCTAAGGTAAACACCCTCCAGAAGGGCATCAACATCGTGACTTACTCTAACGGCAAGCGCGTGAAGATCATGAAGTAATCACTTCACTTCTACATTGCATTCACTCCCCCGTTTCCCCTCTTCCGGGATGCAAGGGGGCAGATATAAGGACTGGCAGTCCGGGCTTTTGCTCTGGCATCCAGTCCTTTTTTTGTTGCCTCATGACGCTGATTTCATCGCCAGATGATGCGGACGACACGGTGGCTTGGTTTGGATTTGTTACAGAAATCAGCGGTTTCATGTTTGGATTTGTTACAAGAAATAATGATTTTATGTTTGGATTTGTTACAAATAATCATGTAAACATTTGATATTCTGGCATTTTTTACTTACCTTTGCATCCATAAACAATAATCAAGATACAAGGTATAGATATGTTTGAGAGAAAAGCTTTGGATTGGTTACGTTCCTGGAAGGCGAAGGAAAACCGCAAACCATTGGTCATCCGAGGTGCAAGACAGGTAGGCAAGACCTCACTTGTGGATGCCTTCGGTAAGGATTTTGATGTCTATATGAAATTCAATCTGGACGACATAAGCGACAGGAGCATCTTCGAAAAGGAAATGCCTGTAAAGGAACTTTATGCCATCCTGCTTGCCGTCCGAGGCAAAATGAGGAATGAAGGCACCACTTTGATTTTCATCGACGAGATACAGAATTCCCCTATAGCCATAAAGATGCTCAGATATTTCTATGAGGAATACCCCGAGGTGTATGTGATTGCTGCCGGATCACTGCTCGAAACCATGCTTGACCGCAACAGGCAAGTCAGTTTTCCTGTAGGCAGGGTGGAGTATATGGTTCTCCGTCCTTGCACATTCGATGAATTTCTGGGTGCTGTCGGCGAGAAGGGGCTCCATGATATGGTCTGCTCCGGTGCTGTACCGGAGGCACTGCATGGTCATGTCACTGCATTATTCAACAAGTATGCCCTTGTAGGAGGAATGCCGCAAGCTGTAGCCGAATATGCGGAAACGGCAGACATCATCGCCCTTGATGCCATATATCAGTCGCTGATAGCAGGATATATGGATGATGTGGAGAAATACACCTCTTCCGACACGAGCCGTAATGTCATCCGTCACATCATAATGAATGGATGGGCTTATGCCGACGAGCAGATTACTTTCGACCATTTCGCTGCTTCCAACTATAAAAGCCGTGAGGTGGGCGAGGCAATGAGGACCCTGCAGAAGACGATGCTGCTGGAACTCGTATATCCTTCCGTGGAGACAAATGTGCCTATAGTGCCTGACATGAGAAAGCGTCCGCGGCTTATGTGGCTCGATACCGGTTTGATGAATTACGCTGCAGGGATACAATCGGAACTGTATGGCATTGACAGTCTCAATGACGCATGGAGGGGAAAGGTGGCTGAACATATCGTCGGTCAGGAGCTGATAGGGCAAAGCGGCAGATTTCTGGACAAGAGGGCTTTCTGGGTTCGTGCAAGCCGAAACTCGCAGGCGGAGCTCGATTATCTGTATATCAGCCGCAAGTATGGACTTGTTCCGATAGAGGTGAAGTCTGGAGACAACGCCCATCTGAAATCCCTTCAGGAGTTCATGCTTGATTCTGACTGCAGGTATGCCGTTCGTTTCTGGAACAATCCTGAACGGACCGACTCCATTCATATAGAGAGGAAGGACAAGACCGGCAATATAATAAAGTGCAAGGACTATGTTCTTCACAGCCTGCCGTTCTACTATGCCGGACAGATGGAAAAGGTGCTTGAGCGCATCAATTCATAAATCGCGCCGAAGAAACGCTCTCTCCATCCTGCAACCACTATCATCCACCCGCCATAAAGGGCAAGGAAAACGGCAAAGGGGACAAAGGGGAGGGGAGGAAACGGGGTAATTACATTTTTTTATTGTCGGAATTTTGTCATTAGATGAAAAAACATTACCTTTGCACCAACAACTCAACTAACTACAATTTACCAATGACAAATCTGACAAGACTGGCCTCTATTCTTGCCGTGCTCATCATTGCCGTCATTCCGGCTATGGGACAGAGCGGGAAGGCTCCGGCATTTCCAGGAGCTGAAGGCCACGGACGCTACGTCACAGGCGGCCGGGGAGGCAACATCATCCATGTGACTAATCTCAATGACAGCGGCACGGGCTCTCTCCGCGCGGCAGTGAAAGGCAACAGCAAGAAGATCGTCGTCTTCGACGTTGCCGGAGTGATCGCCCTCAATTCCGACCTCTCCATCGGCGACAACACCACCCTTCTCGGACAGACCGCGCCTGCTCCGGGCATCACACTGCGATACTATACCGTCAATCCGGGCAACAACAACATCATCCGGTTTATCCGCATCCGACGCGGACAGGAACGCAATGTCAACGACGGTGCGGACGCTTCCACGCAGAGACACAAGACGGGCATCATCTTCGACCACTGCTCTTTCTCATGGAGCATCGACGAGGTGGCTTCCTTCTACGACAACAATAACTTCACGATGCAATGGTGCACCGTCGCCGAAGCGCTGACCAATGCCGGACATGGCAAGGGTGGACACGGCTATGGCGGCATCTGGGGCGGCAAACTTGCCAGTTTCCACCATAATCTCGTGGCTCATCTGTCAAACCGCGGCCCGCGATTCAACGGTGCGAGATACGAGTGGAACGGATATACTTCCAACTACGATTACGACAAATACAAATGGAGCAACTGCTTCGAGGCGGAGAATGTGGATTTCCGCAACTGTCTCATGTATAATGCGCAGAGCACCTGCTACGGTGGTCCTGGCGGCGGTCAGATCAATATAGTCAACAATTATTACAAGGACGGCCCGAAGGATGACAGCGACAGACAGCGCGTAACGCTCGTCACCATCGCCAACGGAGGCAACTCTGCAAATAACTCCAATGTCTATGACATGACCAGCCGTTACTACATCAAGGGCAACACCACGGAGCTGCGCAGCGGTGCAAAGACCGCCAACCGTGACTGGAACGGTGTGGAATACGACTCCGGCACCATCACGGAGAACGGTGACCACTACTCCAAGGACAAGAACAGATACTATCCTGCCACCGTGCCGAGCATCGAGAAGAACGGCGTGCGCTGGATAAGAATCCGCATGGACGAGGAATGTCCTATCGGCTGTATCACCACCCACACCGCTGACGAGGCTTACGAGCGCGTGCTCGACCATGCCGGAGCATCACTCCACCGCGACGAAGTGGATGAACGCTACGAGAAGGAATGCCGCGAAGGCATTGCCACCTACAAGGGTTCGGTGACCAAGAAATGGGGCATCATCGACGTGGTGGCAGACGTAAACGGCTATACGGAAAAGAATTTCCCTACTGCCCAGCAGCCTTCCGGCTACGATTCCGACGGTGACGGCATTCCTGACGAATGGGAAACGAAGTGGGGTCTCAACCCTAACGACCCATCCGACGCAAAGGCTTACACCATCGACTCCGAGAAGAAATACTACACCAACCTTGAGATGTATGCCAACAGTCTCGTGGAGGACATCATGAAGGACGAGCTGAAGGATGGCGATTCCAACTATGAGGAATACTGGCCTGTGCTCAAGAAGGTCGAGACTGTAAAGCCCCAACCGGGCACCGCCACGGAAGTGGAGATAAACCTCGACGCTACCACCAGCACTTCCATCGGAGTGAAGTCCAGCTGGACCTTCGTGGATGGCGACTACACCGTCACCGTGACCAATGCCAAGAGCAAGTCATGCGACAAGGGAAAGGAGGATGGAATCAAATATTCGGCTGATACTCAATACGGTATCAGCCTTCCCGCGGGCATGACCATCACGTCAATGGAGGTGAAGGGCTACGACAATTATGCTGATGCCGACTCATATATCTCCGAGATAAACGGCACGAAATACGGTGCCGACAAGTATCTCTTCCCCAAGAAGACCGACTCCAGCCATTACATCGTGAAGACATACTCCATCCCTGTGACTGCCACCGGCTCCATCACCTTCACTCCTGCCGGCAAGCAGGTGGTGTTCTCCATCACGCTCAAGGGCTCAGTGGCCACTGCCATCAGCAATGTGACAGCCCAGATTGCCACAAAGGACGTATATTACAATGTGGCTGGCAAGCGCGTCCCTGCCAATGCCAAGGGCATCATCCTCTCCAACGGCAAGAAAAAGGTGGTGAAGTAATCCGACCGCATATCTGCGATTCGGCTTAACAAGTCGCCATACTTACAGATCATAACTTTTTCGCCCGTTTTGGTTAAAGAAAATATCGGGAAACGCTGAAAAAGCCCCCTCTGTGCAATAGCATAGATATTACCCTCCAAAAGCATAGATATTGCATCGCAAAAGCATAGCTTTTACCCCGCAATATCTATGCTTTCATTTTGTAACTTCCCCATTACCCGTTTTTCTTTATTTTTAAAAAGAGGTCTCTTTATCCCCCGATTTAATGTAAATATGTTAAAAAAGACATGTTTCGCCAATGTTTTCCTACCAATTCCTTGTATATATCAATTCCTTTGTCTATATTTGCATCAACATACTTACCCCGCTTCCCGATAGAACAGCGCGCTCAGGGTAAGTTTTTTTTCTTTTTTTACACTATGGCCGTTCAATTCTATAACCAACCACAGATTTCTGTTGAGGCTCAGATTAGCTTATTGAAATCCGAAGGCCTGGCTTTTCAGGACGAAATCCGGGCGCAGCATCTCCTGAGAAACATCAGCATGTTCAGATTGAAGAATTACCTGAAACCATTCCGACTGAAAGACAGTCGCCAGTTCAAGACAGGTATTACTTTCGAAGAAGCATACAAACTATATAAGTTTGATTCTGAACTTAGAAAGATGGTGTGTTCCGAATTGGAAAAAATAGAAGTGTCGATTCGTACACAGTTGTCATTGATAATGGGTGATGTGGCAGGTATTTACTGGTTTGCTGATTCTTCAAACTTCCGTGATGCCACTCGCCACTCGTCCTTGTTGAGAAGTTTAGATGACGAACTGCGCAGAAGCGATGAAGAATCAATTGTCGCTTTTCAGCGAAATTATGCAAATCCTTTTCCTCCAAGTTGGATGACTTTTGAGGTTAGTTCCTTTGGTACGTTATCCATGATGTATCGTTGGCTTAATGCTGGTCATGCACGTCGTCGGGTAGCAAGATTCTATGGTTTGTCAGATACGGTCATGGAATCATGGTTGCATTCCATAGTATATGTCCGCAATATCTGCGCACACCACAGCAGTCTATGGAATCGAACACTAAGCATCAATGCAATGGTTCCGAGACGTACAGACTTACCATTTGTAGCAACGCCAAGCAACACAAAAAAAGTATATTATGCCTTTCCATAATCCTTTATTTCTTACAGACCGTAAACCCAAGCAACACCTTTGTCCTGCGTTTCAAGAACATGCTTCGGAAATACCCACATATAGACGTGCATGCTATGGGCTTTCCTCCAAACTGGGAAACAGAATGTCTCTGGCAACAAGACAACTAAACAACCAAACAACAAGCATTGCCAGGAAGACAATACTCTCGCTACGCTTGATACTTTCTTCCATGCAGTGCCGACCACTGATGAAAATAAAACATCAAGCCACCTGTCAACACCCTTTGTAAATATGTGTCTGGTGCTTTTGTTGAATCTTGCGAGGCGGAAAGAGGGAACGGAATAGGGTGGGGAAGGCTGGTGGAAGGGCGCAAAGGATGGGATGAAACGGGAATGACAGTGGGATGGCGGAGAGGAATGGAAAGGATGGTCGTTCAGAGAGCGCAGGAAGGAGGGAGAAAATATGAACATCATGGTTTCCGGCACGGTTTTCCTCTATATATAATAAGGTGTAACGGAAAAGTGTAGAAGAGGGTATCAGTACGTATTTGCTAAGTGTCTGAAATACACTTGCTAAGCGACAGCGGTGTTTTCCTGCATTTTTGAGATATGGCGCATTTGGTGACTTTCTGCACCTTTTTATCACTAAAAGGTACAAAATTCATCCGTTTTTCGGTGTTTTTTGCTATTTGTTAGTAAAAAACAAAAATTTTAACGAAAAAGTTTGGAAGTTTGCTTACTTTGTTGTATTTTTGTAATCGAATTTAAGAATCGTTAATACCGTTTTCACACCCTACCGCTTATGAAAATACATATATACGATAGATTTTCAAAGCAAGCGTTGCACGAGTTGCATCGTTTCAGAGCGGTCATGTTCAGTCCAACAATCTAATACTGCCACACACCGGACACTTCCTTATTTGCCAGTAGCATTTTGTTATTGTCACAAGTCGATTTTTGTTTGATTAAAATTCGTTAAAAGGACAGTTCTTGAAAACCAAGAACAGTTACCCTTGTTTTTCCTCCGAAAAATGGATAATTGTTTTCCCCCGTGTCTCAAAATACTAAGAAGAATCATATTAATTTAGAAGAAACGTACTATGAGAATTAAGGTTTTATTAATATCGCTATTGCTTGCGGCTACAAGCCAAGTAATGGCACAGTCCACCAACCAAGTGGGTGGACGAGTCCTCAATGAGTATGGAGAACCTGTAATAGGCGCTCAAGTAAAACTGAAAGGCAAGAACGTAGGAACCGTTACCGATCTCAATGGTGAATTCGTGCTGCCTAAGGCTAAGCCGGGTGAAGTGCTCGTCATCACTTACATCGGCATGGAGACTACCACCATCAAGGCTGCCTACAAGATGAAGGTCAGCATGCATACTCAGGAGAGCGAACTCGATGAAGTCATCGTAGTAGCGTTCGGTGAGCAGAAGAAATCTTCGTTCACCGGTTCTGCCGGCGTGGTCAAGGGCGAACAGTTAGACAGAAAGCAGCTTACCAACGTATTCAGCGGACTGAAGGGTGAGATTGCTGGTGTGCAGATGACAAACACCTCAGGTTCACCTACCTCTACACCTGATTTCGCTATCCGTGGCTTCGGATCCATCAATGCCGGCAGTTCTCCTCTGATCATCGTCGATGGAGCACCTTACGACGGCGGCTGGAACAACCTCAACCCTAACGACGTGGAGAGCATCACAGTGCTGAAGGATGCCGCTTCAAATGCGCTTTACGGTGCCCGCGGTGCCAACGGTGTCATCATGATTACCACCAAGAAAGGCAAGACCGACAGAGCTACCATCACCGTGGATGCGAAGTGGAGCCTGAACACGCGTGGCAACATCGACTACGACTACATCAAGGACCCTGCAGAATACTATGAGATGCACTACAAGGCTCTCTACAACTACAACGTGCGCGACAAGGGAATGTCAGCTTATGAGGCTCACGTTGCAGCCAACAATACCATGGGTCTGACCGGCGACAAGGGCGGTCTGGGCTACATCACCTATACTGTGCCTCAGAATGAGTACCTCATCGGTACCAACGGCAGGATGAATCCTAACGCCACTCTGGGCAACCGCGTATATCATAACGGCAAGATCTTCACTCTGACACCTGACGACTGGGTGGACGCTGCATTCCGCAACGCTCTCCGCCAGGAGTACAACGTGAGCATCACAGGCGGCAACAACAACCTTTCCTACTATGCTTCATTCGGTTACCTGAACAATCAGGGTATCGTGTATAACTCTGACTTCGAGCGTTATACAGCACGCTTCAAGACCGATTACCAGGCAAAGCCTTGGCTCAAGGTGGGCACCAACATCAACTATACCCACTCTGACCAGAACAACGTGACCGGTGGTGACCAGACCGTATTCGGTATCTGCACACGCTTCGCGCCTATCTACCCTGTATTCATGCGCGACGGTGACGGCAATATCATGATGGATGAAAACGGTAAGATGTACGACTATGGTGACGGCACCAACGGCGGCGCCAAGCGTCCGGCTTCCCTCGAACCTCTGAGAAACTTCCTCCAGGCTGACCAGTTGAACACGGACAATTCATATACCAACGTGATCACTCTCAGCGGATATGCTGACATCAGCCCTCTCGAAGGACTGAAGATGACATTCAACGGCACTCTGACCAACAATGAGATGAAGTCCACATCCACTATCCAGCCATTCTATGGCAACACGGCACTGGTATATCCTGGCGGTTACGTGTCAAAGCAGGCTGACCAGAGCTTCGCACTCAACTTCCAGCAGATCGTGAACTACTCAAAGAAGTTTGACGTTCACAGCTTCACTGCAATGATAGGTCATGAAAACTACAAGTACAAGTCAAACTACCTCTGGGGTGACAGAGAGAACATGTTCTCCTACTTCGGTTCACAGGAACTCAGCGGCGCTGTCAAGATTGACGAGAACGGCGGCGGCTGCAAGGACTACAACACTGAAGGTTACTTCTCACGCCTGATGTATGACTATGACAGCAAGTACTATCTCCAGGCTTCATATCGTCGCGACGCTTCCTCAAACTTCCATCCTGACCACCGCTGGGGTAACTTCTACTCTCTCGGAGGCGCCTGGATCATCAGCAGCGAGCCTTGGTTTGAGACTTCATGGGTTGACGTGCTGAAACTCAAGGCTTCATGGGGACAGCAGGGTAACGACGCTATCGGTTACTTCAACTATACTGATACTTACAGCATCGAGAACTTCAACGGTCAGGTGAGCTTCAAGCAGAGGTCCGTAGGTAACCCTCTCATCACTTGGGAAACCAACAGCAACTTCAACGTAGGCGTAGAGTTCGAGCTCCTCAAGAGCCGCATCACAGGTAGCATCGAGTACTTCAGCCGCAAGACCACCGATATGCTCTGCTTCGTATATGCACCTCAGTCAGCCGGTTATGCCGGTACTTATGACAACGTAGGTGACATGGTCAACAAGGGCGTCGAGTTTGATCTCCACTTCATTCCTATCCGCACAAAGGACCTCTCATGGATCATCAACGTCAATGCTACACACTACAAGAACGAGGTTACCATGCTCAACGAGGACAACAGAGGCAGCATGCTCGAAGGACATCCTGGCTATACCGACGGTATCTACTACGTAGGTGAAGGTCTTCCTCTGCATACCTTCCGCCTTAAGAAATATGCAGGCGTGACGGAAGAAGGTCTCACTTCATGGTGGAAACTCGATGAGGAAACAGGAGAGATGACTCCTACGACAGCTTCCAACGCCGCTACATTCTTCAACTGCGGCACATCCGATCCTGACCTCTATGGTGGCTTCAGCACATCTGTGGCTTACAAGAACCTTGACGTTGCCGTTACATTCAACTACAGCATCGGCGGTAAGGGTATAGACTATGGCTATCAGTCAATGATGTCAAACCCACGTTCAGGTTACACCGGCACCATAATGCACAAGGACCTCTACAACGCATGGTCAGAGACCAACAGAGATTCCAACATCCCACGTTTCCAGTACGCGGTACAGGATGGCGACAACAGCGCGACAAACCTCTCTGACCGCTTCCTCACCAATGCTTCTACCTTGACATTGCAGAACATCAACATCGGTTACACATTCCCTCGCAAGTGGGTCAGCGCAATCGGTCTGAGCAGTGTAAGAGTATTCGTATCAGGCGACAACCTCTATTACTGGAGCAAGCGCAAGGGATACGACCCACGCGGCAGCTTCATCAGCTCTTCTTCATCTACATCCTACTCTCAGGTACGCTCCTTCACAGGTGGTATCAATATCCAGTTCTAAAAGGATGGAAAGTGTTACAGCAATCGAAATTCGTAATTATTAAATTTGAGCGTTATGAAAAATAAGATCAATCATATCATCATAGCAATAGGGGTGGCACTCGGTGTGTTCAACCTATCAAGCTGTATCGAGGAGACTTTTCCGAAAAACATGGCGGTGCCTGAGAACATAAGTTCGTCAAGCAAGTCTCTCGACTATCTCCTCAACAGTCTCCCGGCATTCCTCACCACATGGGATACATACTATGGAAGCGGTAACGGATACGAGCAGGACTGGGGCTATCCATGTCAGATGTACATGCGTGACCTCCTCTGCGAGGACTTCCCTATGAGCGACAACGGCTTCAACTACTGGGACGGAATCGAGCAGGGCACATATCTCCGCTGGGCTTACTATTTCCCGTTCTACTATTATTACAGCTTCATCAAGAACGCCAACAACATCGTGAAGACTGCTGAAATCGCAGTAAACGGTGGCAACGAGGCTGCAAGATACCACCTCGGACAGGGCTACGGCTACCGTGCATTCCTCTATCTCGACATCTGCCGTATGTACGAATACCGCAAGACAGGCGTCGATTACCTCGACCAGGAGGCTGAGAAGAGAGGCATCATGGGACTGACCATTCCTCTCATCGACGAGAAGACCACACTCAATGAGATGAAGCACAATCCGAACGCTCCTTTCTGGCGCATGTACCGCTTCATCATGAACGACCTCAACAATGCCGAGGCGATGCTTGATGGCACGACAAGACCTAACAAGTCATTCATGAGCAAGGGCGTCATCTACGGTCTGAAGACCCGCCTCTGGCTTGCAATGGCTTCACGATTCGACCAGAGTTCCGCTGACCTCGCTGTCCAGATGGAGCATGAGAATGACGATGACGGCTACGCTCCGCTCGGCATCTCTTCCGCAAACGACTGCTTTGCCAAGGCTGCAGAATATGCACAGAAGGCTATGAACACCGAAAACTTCAAGCCTCTGACCGAAGAAGAGTGGACAAACACCACTACAGGCTTCAACACTGCAAACGACGCCTGGATGTTCGGCACATTGGTGGACAGCAAGGAGCAGATCAACAAGTCATTCTGGTACACATTCCAGGGCTGGCTTTGCTCAGAAGCTGCATGGAGCATGACAAGTTATAACCAGTACCGTTGCATCGGCAAGGCCCTCTATGACAAGATCGGGCTTGGTGACTGGAGACGCGCAAGCTGGGTAAATCCTTATGATGCCGGCAAGAACGCCGTTCCTGCAGGCTACAAGACAAAGATGACAGACGCTGACTGGAGAAGACTTCCTGCTTATGCCAACATGAAGTTCCGCGCCGGCAGCGGTGCCATCACTACCAATGACCTTGAGACCGGTCTGATAGCTTCCATCCCTCTGATGCGTATTGAGGAGATGTACTTCGACTACTTCGAGGCAATAGCCCACACACAGGGTGTCCCTGCAGCGGCAAAGGCATTGCAGGACTTCGTCAACAAGAACCGCTATACTGACGATTCATACGTGTGCAACGCCACCACAATGGATGACTTCATCAAGGATCTGATGGTGCAGCGCCGCATCGAGTTCTGGGGAGAAGGTCTCGTCTATTTCGACTACAAGCGTCTCAACCTCCCTGTAATACGTGGTTACGCTGGTTCCAACTACGAACCGGAATACCAACTCAATTCCTATGCTGGCTATGTAGCACCTTGGATGAACTATATCATCACCGAAATTGAGGCTGACGCTAACGATGGAATCATCCTTGCACCTGACCCATCCGGCGCAATCCTTCCACAGTAATAGCCAACAGCAATCAGGTTCTAATATTTCTTTCTGCCCGATGTGCGGAGCAAGGCTCTGCTTCTGGTTCCGCACATCGGGAACGACAAAGGATGAAAGAAAAATCCAGTTAACTATAAATACCAGAATACAATGAGAAAATTATCAAGTATCCTATACATGTTCGTCGCAATGATCGTAGCGGCTTCCTTCACAGCCTGCTCCGATGACGACAATTACGAATGGGCAAACAAGGTGTCTGCGGACAACCCGGGAGTCTATTTCGCCGCTTCAAACCAGGGTTCTGTACTGCTTACTCCGGAAGAGTATGCTGCTAAGCAGTCTGTCACAGTCACCCTCAAGCGTCTCAACACCAATGGCGACCTGGCTGTTCCGGTAGTCATTGATGATGCTGACAAGGTATTCTCCATCCCTACAGTAGCCAACTTCAAGGCTGGCGAGGCAGAGACCACCATCGAAGTGGCTTGCCCAGGCATGGAAATGTCACGTCCATACAGCTTTATCGTACACATAGATGAGGCTTATTCCAACCCTTATGCAAAGACCGACGGCGCTCCTACTTACAAATACCAGGCCACATTGATACGCTGGGTCAAGATTTCAGAAGCCACATTCGTATGGGATGGAGGTGAGTTCTCCGACTCAAAGTCTGACATCTATTGGCTTGAAGGCCAGAACCGTTTCCGCTTCAACAACTTCCTCGGCTCAGGCATTGACTGGGAATTCTACATCCTCGCATCCGATCCTGTGGACAGCAGCGTGCATAGCGAAGCTTACTTCAACCCTAAGGACCGCTCCACATGGCACGGTATCCCATATCCTTACACCAACTGGATGATGGATCCTGAAGGATTGACCTGCTGGTATCTCATGAAGGACGTAGCCAAGGGAGAATATGCCAAGTGGTATCCTGACGGAGAAGAATTCTCTGGAATCGAGAAGGTGAACTTCTGGCTCGATCCTTCAGATGAATGGTGGTCTAACATTGATATGCGCGGCTCTGCAAAGAAGGCTTGCTTCAAGCTTATTCCACAGATATTCTTCACTGACGGCGGCGATTCAGGTTGGGGCAGCAATCTCATCGGATATTGGGATTCCATCAACATCGAGTAAGCAGGAAATTTGCTTCCACAGAATGTTAAAGGTGACCGTAAGTAGGTGGTTCAGGTATATATAGGATTCTCGCACCATCTACTTACAAGTTACCACCATTACAATGTTTAACTATAAACGAATACAGTTATGAAACACGATAAGTCAATAATATCAAGACTATGCGCGATAATGGCTCTCGCACTCTTCGCTATGGTGTCATTCACATCATGCAGCGATGATGATGAAAAGACCCCACTGCAGATGCCGACGCTCACTCAGGACGCTCTGACCGTCAGCACCCTCGCTTTCCATTGGGACAACGTGAAGGAGGCTACACAGTATGCCTATGAGCTCATCGACCCAAGAGAGAATGTGGTATTGGCAGATGTTACCCAGTCCACCTCACTTATGGCTACCGGTCTGAAGCCAAACACTGAATATACACTGAAGGTATGGGCTTTCTCTGCCTTTGACAGCGACAAGACCACATCACCTATCGCTGAAATCAAGGCTACTACAGGCAATCAGATACCTCTCGTGAAGCCTTCTTCTACAGACCTCTCTACTGTAAATGGCAATGGCGGCGTGACAGTTACCTGGTCTGCAGTGGAGCACGCTACCGGTTACAAGTACACACTCAGCAATGGACGCAGCGGTACTACCTATACAAACAGCGTTCTGCTCACAGGTCTTGAACTGGGCGAGCACACCATCACCATCGTTGCTACCAGCGATGACGAGGTATATAGCGACTCAGAACCATTCAAGTTCACATTCAAGCGCGAAAGAGCAGAACTCTGGCGCAAGACCGGAACCTACACTATGTCAAACATGCCGGAAGGCAGCAACAAGGTCTCAGCTGATATCGTGGCTTACGATGATGGCTCTTTCTGCATCGAAGATCCTTACGGCAAGGAAGGTTACAGCATCAATTTTACCACCGAGACCAATGAAGAAGGAAAACTTCGCATGGTTCCATTCGGTTATGATATCGAGTCCGGATTCCACATAGTCAATGTCACTCCGGAATTGGAACTTGATATGTTCTGCTCAGATAAATACTCTTATTTCTACTGTGACGAAGACGGCTCCAAGGGTAATCTCTGGTTCTGGGCAATTCTTTATAACGACAATGGCCAGATCGGCGCAGGCGAGTACGACCAGTTCGATTGGGGTTGGACAGATGAAGAGAAGGCAGATGAGAAGGAATACAACATTCACATCAAGGGCTATGACTATTTTGGTCAGGACTATACCAGGATGGACCTTGACTATGACGACGTGGTATCTATCCGCTTCATCGACGATACGCACGTCAAGCTCCTCAATTTCTACGGATGGACTGACGAATTCCTCGGCGTAGTGGATTATGATGCCAAGACCATTACCTTCGAGCCTGCCACATGGAACTCCGCTTTCACGTTCGCTTCTAAAGAGTCTGTTGACAAGCCTGTGGTCGCTACTTTCGAAGGTAATCTCAAGACCATCTATCTCAGTGACTTCACAGCATGGTATGGTGGCAATGCGTTCATCTTCGTCGATTGCGTATTGAAACGTAAATAAAGACTTGTAATCATAAGGTCAAATAGCCTAACAGGGCCTATCGGGACTTCTCTATCACATAGGAGCCAGCCTCGATAGGCTCACATGGTATGATAACCACAATAACGATTATCTGTATTTATGAAAAAGAACACTACTCTTCTCCTTTTCCTTTTCCTGGCATTGTCGGGAATCTTCTCTCCTGCTTCGGCTGAGGAACGTTCCTTTCAGGACATCAAACGTATAGCTGAGAGGCTTATCGCTCCTGCTGCCGTAACACGATCCATCGCTACAGGCAAGGCTACACCTGAAATCAAGAAGATTACCGCCACCAAGGCTTACACCGTAATGGGCTATGAAGAAGGCGGCTTCGCCATCATAGCAAATGATGATGCCAACAGTCCGGTGGTGGGATATTCCACAGACAATGCCTTCTCGGCTGAGAATCCTGCACTCTCATGGTATCTCTCAGTGGCTGAGATAAAGCTCAACAATCACATCATGTCTGCTCCTCGTCGTGCAGGAGGCAAGAACGCCGGCGTGCCAAGCGACTGCAAGAAGTCTGTACCTCACATGGTGAAGGCAAAGTGGGACCAGGGAAAGCCATATAATGAGTTTTGCCCAAAAGCCGAGAAGGGAAAATGCGTGACAGGTTGCGTTGCCACAGCTATGGCACAGATCATCAACTATCACAGGTATCCTGATAAAGGTATAGGAACAAACTATGTATGGTATAACAACAATTCCCAGAAACTTACAGTCGATTATTCTGCAACTACTTATGACTATGACAACCAAGTAGTGCCTTCCTATAAAGGAGCAGTAGGTATAACACCAGAAAAGAAGAGAGCTGTCGCTACCCTCATGTATCATTGTGGCGTTGCCGCCAAGATGCAATATGCCTACGATGTCAGCGGAGCTTATCTCTTTGATGCCGCTGATGGACTGAGAGACAACTTCGGCTACATAGTGAAGTATTACGGTTACAAGGATTACCCTACACCTGACAACTACGATGACGCAAAGTGGTGTGAGGTGATTTACCGTGAGCTCAGTGCCGGCAATCCTGTAATGTATGCTGGCGGATCCAATTACAACGGCACTGATTCCTACCACTGTTTCGTCCTTGACGGCTACGATGAGCGTGGCTATGTGGGCGTAAACTGGGGATGGAGCGGTGGCGGTGACGGTTACTTCTCACTTGACATAATGGGTTGCCAGATAGGCAACTGGCGAGAGGAATTCAAGATGGGCAACGACATGGTGATAATGCACCGTCCTGACCAGGGGGATATAAACTACGACCTCTATCCTGCCACCGGCATCGAGGACATCACCGCCGGGAAAGCCAACGAAGCATCTCCAAAGCGTATCTACGACGCAGCCGGTCGCCTCATAGGCACCAAGGCTGCCCGCAACCATAAAGGTCTCATCATCGAGCGACATAACGGCAAGGTACGCAAGGTGGTGAGATGATAATTCATAATGCATAATGCATAATTCTAAATTCTTTCCAGGTAGAGTATTGCTTTATGCTCCACTACTATGGAGTAGAAGGGACTTGCAAAAGATATGCAGCACTTGCATAAGACATAAACGTCAACAGACATTAAAGCGAAAGAGCTGAGTGATATTTTCACTTGGCTCTTTCGCTTTTTTTTATAAGAAGTGGTTTTAGGGTGGTTCTGCTGATGGAAAGGGAAGGTATTTGCGTTATAATAACAAATTCAAAAGAAGCGAATCATGGCAACAATAAAACTCAAGTTTCGTCCCTCGTCTGTACCAGAAGCGGAGGGTACATTATATTATCAGGTGATACACAAACGCAAGGTGAAATGGATAAGTACGGAGCACCACATCTATCCCGACGAGTGGGATGAAAGCACAGAGGCAATCGTGATGGCAGTAGGGAGCGAACGGAAGGCTGCGTTGGCACTGATGCAGTGTAGAATCGACTGGGCATTAAAGCGTTGGCAGACTATCCTTGACAGGATGGAGCACAGCCACAAGGACTATACAGTAGAAGAACTATGCAATGCCTTCAGTAAAGAGCAGACTTGCAGGACCGTATTCATGTTCTTGCAGGAGCAAGTGGCCAGGAAAGAGCAGATGAAGCGACAAGGCACTGCCCGTACATACGGCAATGCATATCGACGCTTCAAGGCATTCAGGGAGGATGTGGATTTGACATTCGATGAACTCACACCCGATATGATGGAATGTTACGAGGCTTGGCTTATAGACAGGCGATTGAAGCAGAACAGCATCCGCTGCTATCTGCGCACGCTCAACACCTTATTATGTAAGGCTGCGGCAGAAGGTCTGTTAAGCAACAGGAATCTATTCAGCCATGTGCGTCTGTCATACGTCAAGACAACAAAACGGGCAATCAGCGAGAAGGAACTGAAAGTGATAGCGCACCTTGAACTGCCGGAAAACTCTACAATGGCTCTTGCCCGTGATATCTTCATGTTCAGCTTCTATATGCGTGGAATGCCGTTTGTGGATATTGCCTATCTGCGAAAGGCAGACCTGAAGAACGGCATGTGGACTTATTGTCGCAGGAAGACAAACCAATGCCTGATGGTGGAATGGGAAAAGGCGCAACAGAAAATACTGGACCGCTATGCACATCAGACAGAGAACGGTTCGTATTTGTTTCCAATCATAAAGAAGGAGGATGGCACGGAGTACCTGCAATACCAACGCATGCAGATCAACATAAACCGTGCATTGAAGAAGATTGGAGAGATGGTAGGATTGAAAATGCCGCTTACCACTTATGTGGCACGCCACACGTGGGCAAGCGTGGCAAGAGACATGAACATCCCCATCGCCATCATAAGTGAAGGAATGGGACATAATTCCATAAAGACCACGCAGGTGTATCTGAACTCCATTGATGTCTCAAGAATCAATGAGGCGAACAAGAGAATTATAAAGAGAATCGGAGGGTGAAGGAGTGATTGTTTTCACATGATAAAACATGCACAATGAGAAAGAATGCTGAAAACAAACACGTTTAGAGCCTTGAAAAGTCTGATTTGTGAAACATTTCGGGGAAAATTCGGGGGGGGTGCTAAACTTTTTCATTCAAAAATGATAAGATGTGAAGGAAAATTAGTACTTTTGCAGAATAGATACTGTTTTATCATGTGAAAACTGTACTTGTACAGACAGAGATGTAAGCCACCAAGAGGCGAAAACACCATAGAATTATAGTACTACTTGATTGTTAGACATTGATTTTCCAAACGGATAAACTACCTGTATAGTATGTATTTATACATTGTTAATGCTAAAATGGCACCGTCATCCCGGGTGATGGCAGCCAGCAGTGACATAAAGTAGCCAAGAAATTATGAAGCAGGAATGCACGGTTTCTCAATCTACAGCCGACGAAACAAAGCGTTTTCAGACATCTGAAAGCAATGGATTTCCAGAGGGCACACACGTTTCTGAGCCAGACAAACAGACTGGTTCAGCGATAAAGAAGTGTCCGCAGGTGAACAGGGAGGCTGAGACTGAGAAAGATAACTGCACGTCATGGAGTTATCTTTTTGTACACAACCAGAAAGTAAAGTCGATAGAAGAACAGCTAAAGAAAGATGGAGTAACCCATTTTGTGCATAAGACGATAAGATATGTCCCACGTCACAGAAACAGAGGCGGAATGCGCGAAGTGGAAACCCCTTCCGTAAGTGGACTGATATTCCTGCAAGGTAGTCCGGAAATATTACAGGACTACTTAGATGAAAACATAAAACCATACAAACTCTGTAAGAATTGTAGTACTGGAAAGGTAGCCACAATCCCCTGCCGCCAGATGGAGCCGTTCATGCGTGTAGCAGAAACAGAGCCGGAACGTCTCCGCTTCCTTCTTCGTCCTTTTGTCTATTACTCCAAGAACCGTACCCTGCTACGCATCGTGACTGGCGAATATGCCGGACTCGAAGGTTATGTCATCCGCATAGCCCGAGACCGCAGGCTCGTCATGGATGTCGGTGGAATGGCAGTAGCATTGTCAGGCGTTCATGCCGAACGTTTCGAGGAAGTAAACAAGAACGAGGCAGACAAAAAAGAGCGCGAGCTGTTCTACAAGCGCAACCTGCATGAGCGCAACGCCTTCATCGACCGATATTTCCATCAAGTGAAGACAGCACAGGAGGTGGCAGCGCAGGTGGAAAACATCGAGATACTCCGTCTCCAGACAATTGCAGACGTAAGAGGCAAGAAACTGGATATGAAAGATGCCTATGCCACCTTCCATTTCATGATAGAAGAGATAGGCTACTACTATGCACCATTCATCGACTATTTCAAGGACGAGCTGAGCCCGATCTTTGACGCAGGACGAACCGTAATGCAAGAGATAGAGAGGATTATAGAGATATTCAAGACCAGCGACAAAGAACTGCACAATCGCTGCGAAACGGAATTCGAATCCTTAAGAAACAACTACGGCTATCTCTTCGAATAGCCCATATTAGGGAATAGGGAATAGGGAATAAATAATAGGGAATAGGAGAATAGCATTGCCACTCGTGGTTTCTCGCTATGGGGAAATTCTCAAGCAAACGACTCTAATCTCCTATTGCCTTTTCCCTATCTCCTATTACCTATCAATCTGGAAGACAGTACCAAACACAGAATAAGCAAGTCCTGTCTGGAAGACAGTACCGAGCGAAGCGAGAGTAACCCGGGACGAAGTCTCGGGATTAGAATCACAAATTAGGCGGCTGTCTGGAAGACAGTACCAAATACAGAATAAGCATCCGTTCAATCCGTACAATCCGTGTTCAAAAAAAGACTCAGTGGTTAAACCGACCACAGATATAACGGATCAGACGGATAGTTATCAAGAAATCATTGCCGCAAGGCAAGGAATCCGTTCAATCCGTACAATCCGTGTTCGAAAAAAAACACTCAGCGGTTAATCTGACCACAGATATAACGGATTTAACGGATAATTATCAAGAGAAATCATTGCCGCAAGGCAAGGAATCCGTTCAATCCGTACAATCCGTGTTCAAAAAAAGACTCAGTGGTTAAACCGACCACAGATATAACGGATCAGACGGATAGTTATCAAGAAATCATAGCCGCAAGGCAAGAACATCCGTTCAATCCGTACAATCCGTGTTCGTAAGAAAGTGCCGGCATATATAATAATAAGGAGAAAAAAACAAATGGTAGAATATAATGTAAACTTAGAAGGCAAGACAGTTCTTGTAACAGGTGCAGCAGGCTTCATAGGCAGCAACCTCGTCAAGCGTCTTTTCCACGATGTGAAGAACATCAAAGTGATAGGTATAGATTCCATTACCGATTACTATGATGTCAACATCAAATATGAACGTCTGAAAGAAATAGAAGCACTGCATCGCGACTGGACATTCGTCCAAGCATCAATAGCAGACAAAGAAGCCGTCGAGAAAATCTTCACCGAAGAACATATCTCCGTAGTGGTGAATCTCGCAGCGCAAGCAGGAGTACGCTACAGCATCACCAATCCGGACGCATATATCCAGAGTAACCTCATCGGTTTCTACAACATCCTCGAAGCATGCCGCCATCATGAGGTGGAACACCTCGTCTATGCCTCATCCTCATCCGTCTATGGCAGCAACAAGAAAGTGCCTTACTCCACAGACGACAAGGTCGATAACCCCGTATCTCTTTATGCCGCAACAAAGAAGAGCAACGAACTGATGGCGCACGCCTATAGCAAGCTCTACAACATCCCATCCACCGGTCTCCGTTTCTTCACAGTCTATGGCCCAGCAGGTCGTCCCGACATGGCTTACTTCGGCTTCACCAACAAACTCGTGAAAGGCGAAACAATAAAGATTTTCAACTACGGCAACTGCAAGCGCGACTTCACCTATGTCGATGACATCGTAGAAGGTGTAGTTCGCATCATGCAGCACGCACCGGAGAAGAAGCAAGGCGAAGACGGACTCCCGGTCCCACCGTATAAAGTATATAACATAGGCAACAACTCCCCCGAGAATCTTCTCGACTTCGTCACCATCCTTCAGGAAGAACTCGTTCGTGCAGGAGTCCTCCCCGAAGACTACGACTTCGAAGCCCACAAGCAACTCGTCCCGATGCAGCCAGGCGATGTCCCAGTGACCTATGCCGACACCACCCCATTGGAGCAAGACTTCGGCTTTAAGCCAAGCACAAGTCTGAGAGAAGGATTAAGACGCTTTGCTGAATGGTACGCTCGGTATTATAATGATTAATTCGTGATACAATTCACAATTGACCAACTCACAATCGCAGGCGTTAGCCGAGACCAATTCCTAACTCCTAATTCGTAATTCAAATATGACTCTTAAAGATAGAAATGAAATGCGCAAGCAGATGTTTGCTGAAATGGAAGAGAAACTGTTTAAGGACAGCAAACCCAAAGACAGTTCCTTCTACTATCACTCTTCCGAAGACCGTATCGTGTTATCTCATGCCCTTTTCTGGGTAATGACACAAAATATAAAAGGCAAGATGGCAAAGCAGAAGTTTCTCTTGTTGCTTCGTCAATATCAGGAAGAGATGCTTGAAGCATATCTCACTTTATCACCCGACTTCAACGACTTGCTTCACTATTGCAATGTCATTTACGATATGCTACCCAATATCCTCTGTGAAGTATTTGACATCCGTAACGACAAAGATGTCCGCAAGTTGTCTGCAATAACAGTAGTAGCAGGAGGTTGTGGTGGCGACATGCCCGAATCTCTTTGCAATTAACTGCTCAATGATATAGACTTCTATTATAATAAGGTAAAATGTCGCAAGATAGAACGTATGCTGCCAGCATTGAGCAAGATGGTTATTGAACAGCAAAATGATTTTGCAAAACAACATCCCTGCGTATTTAAGACTTGCAAATGAGCCTATACAAAAGGCTATGCCCTAAATTGAGTACTAACTGCAGTTAACCACTGAAAAATAGAGGGTATGTTGTATTGATGGTTATATTATGGGAAAAGTAAAAGAATTGTTAATGGAAATGGAGGAGCATGGGTATGACTTTCTTACAAATGGAGAAAAATATGTATGCTCACATCATTTTGAAGACAAATATTTGAATCAATATATAGAAAATCATGGTGAAACAGGTGTGTGTTCGTATTGTAAACGTAAAGAAACTGTCATTGATATGAGTGATTTAGCTAATCACATAGCGATGACAATATCGATTTATTACAATGATATAGATTCAGAATGTCTGCCGCTTGCAAGTTCTTATTTTGATGATAAAGAAGAACAAATCCCAGGAATTAAACGAGTAGGATGTTATGCCGTTCCAGAGGATGCTGATATATATGAAGACACTTTCGAGATAATGGAATATTTGGGATTGCATACAGATAGTGATAGTCTCAATGATGACATTGACCATCTTTTTGAAGACAATACATGGATAAAAAAAGATCCTTTCGAACTATGGTGGAATCAGAATAAGGAATTGCAATGGAAACGTTTTTCTGACATGGTCAAGCATTCAAGACGATTTACGTTTTTAGCTATGTCAAGAGTTGCCAGTAATGATGATATTCTTGAAGATTTATGCGGTATCCTTCGTAATATGGATGGCATTCTTCATCCAATACCAATAGGAACAACACTATATAGAACTCGTAGTCTTGACAAAGAACCTGATGATAATTTCGGATTTACAGACATTACTTCTGCTCCAGATAAATATGCAGGTCAATGTCGTATGAGTCCAGCTGGTGTATCCATGTTCTATGGTGCTTTTGATATGGAAACGGCAGTTGCAGAGAGTATAAAAATGGCAAATGAAAAAGCGTTAGTTATTGGAGAGTTTAAGACTACACGAGAACTAACGGTCGTCGATTTGATAACACTACCAAGAGAAGTATCAATATGGATGGATAAATGGGAAGCAGTATCCTTTCTTAAATCTTTCCATAAAGATATCACACGACCTCTTATGAATAATGCAAAAGAAGCTATAGAATATATTCCATCTCAGATTTTTACAGAATATCTGAGATGGATGTTTACAGACAATCAAGGACGAAACATTGATGGCTTGATGTATAGTAGTTGCAAAACCCAAAAGGCTAATGTCGTTTTGTTCTGTAATAACGAGAATAGTCATAAATGGTTGAAATTAGAAAACCTTTCCACAAGAAAGTAAGCATACTAAACTATACTACTATGAAAAATAAGAAAAGTCCATTAGATATTTTTCTTCAAAAGCGAATTGCTGAAAATAAAGAAATTCTAAAACACAATCTTGATTCTTCTCTACAAGAAGAACAATTCTGCTTGGAAGAAATTGTCAATGGTATTAACCATTGTAAGAATAATATTGAAATATGCAATAAGGCTTTATATAAAATCTCTATTCCGAATATGACCGTCTTGAAAACTAAGAAAGAGGCTTTTAAAGATAATCTAGTTATTTGGAATACTTTAGGACATGTTCAAATGGCAAGTATCGAAATGAAGAGATATACCAAGGTTTTAACTTTGGGTAGTGATAATTGGGAAAGGCAGAATAACATTAAATCTGCTTATACTGCCATTTATGAGACTTCTAAGAATTTAGTTGATAGCACAGGAAAACTTATTGCGTTCCTTAAAGAAAAATTACCGAAATATGACATTTCTCTCTTTAAAGAAGTGAGAAAGAAGTTAACTAAATTCAGAGAAGATAAAACAGAGATTCTTACAAGTGTAAGAAATAAAATTGATGCACATCGAGACAAGGATGTATGTGTACAAATAGAAACTTTAGAGAATTTGCATTTGGCAGATGCTGTTCTGCTTATAATTGATTATATGACCATAATCAATGAACTCGGTAAGGCTGTTAGCCCAATTAAACAAATGGGTATAGAGCGATTGCAGAATGCATTTAGCGAAAGAATGTAAAGTCTAAATTGTGTGACAACCATTATATCTAAATATTATGGCAAACTTATTTTTATCATTAGTGTGCCGATTTAAACGAGACACTAATGAGTTTAAATAAGTAACACATTCGTTCACAAAATATATTATTCTGATAATTGAGTGTTCTCTAATTCTATAATAATATGTTACGAAAGTTAGGTTCTAGTTTAAAAGGGCGATTAAGGAATACTGATTTGCCAATTTCTAAATGCTTGTTTCCTCTTTTTGAAGCAGTCGTTAATTCTATCTACGCAATAGATGACCGAATAGCGTCTGTAGATTCGTTTGCTTCAATTGAGGGGAAAATTCGAGTTACACTGAATCGTTCTTCTGATAGTGACTTGTTCGGAGGAAAATCTGAGTTATCTACTATAACGATTGAAGATAATGGTATAGGATTTGATGACAACAATTACAATTCATTTTGCGAGTTGGACTCAATGTACCGTGCAAATAGAGGCTGTAAGGGTATAGGCAGATTACTTTGGTTAAAGTGTTTTGCAAGTGTTGAAATCGAGAGTTTCTACAAATCGGTTGATGGCACTATAAAAAATAGACATTTTGCATTTACTCCAGATGGTATTACAGATTTGCCTGAAACAAGCACAGGAGAAAAGTGTATTGGTACAAAGGTTATTCTCAAAGGTCCCTTGAATGCCTACAAAAAAACAATTAGTAAGTATGGACAGAATACTATAGCAAAATCATTGTTTGAGCATTGCTTATGGTTCTTCCTCCGTGAAGGCTCATGTCCCGATATTAAAATTATTGATGGATGTGATGTTACTAATCTTTCAGAAATATATGATAGCTATTTGTACGTCAACGACAACAATCATGTTTCATTTCAAATAGCAGGAGAGACGTTTGATATTCTTCATGTTAGATTGCAAAAATCAGAAAGCAACAATCTGATATCTTATTGTGCTGGCAACCGAATAGTGAAAAACGAAAAGATAAAAGAAGTTGTAGGATTATACGATTCTGCAATAGAAACACAAGATTGTTCATTTTATTACAAATGCTTTGTCACGTCTTCATATTTTGATGAGCATGTAGCCCCTGACAGATATACCTTCCTTATACCCGACAAACCCGAACAGAATGCACAGATTGAGGGGTTAGAACAGATTTACTTTGATGATATTAGGAACCATGTTATGGATAAGGTGAAAGAATTCTTATCTCCATATCTTGGTGAAAACATATTGGCAGGAAAAGACAGGTTATCACAGTATATAGATGCAAAGGCACCATATTACAAGCCACTTTTGGCAGGTCTTTCTGATGACGAGAAAGTCGTAAATCCGACCTCTACAGAAAAATCTATCGATTTATATCTTCACAACAAACTTGTAGAGAAAGAACATCAACTTATAGAAGAAGGGCATGATATACTAAAGGTCAGAACTGGAGAGTCAGAAGAAGATTACAGAAAAAGAGTTGATAATTATTTTTATAGTGCTCAGCAATTAAAACAAACAGATCTTGCACGATATGTTTTACATCGTAAGTATATCTTGGAATTGTTGGAGTCTGCATTGCAAAGAGATGATAATGGAAACTATTGCAAAGAAGACAGAGTGCATGAAATAATCATGCCAATGCGGACCACAAGTGATGATGTCAAGTTTCAAGATAACAATCTTTGGATTATTGATGAGCGTTTGGTCTTTCATCACTATTTGGCGTCTGACAAAACATTTAAGTCTATGAAAGTTACGGATTGTGAGTCTAATCGAAGACCTGACATTCTTGTTGATAACATTTTTAACAATCCTTTGTTTGTTTCAGAAAAAGACACACCGCCTTTTGCTACGATAAGAATAGTAGAATTCAAAAGACCGATGCGTGACAACATGGAATCAGAGGATAGCACCAAGAATCCAATAGACCAATGTATAGATTATGTGGAGAAAATAAGAGGAGGAAATACTATCACAAAGAACGGACGACCGATAAATGTCTCGGAAGAAATTCCTGCCTATTGTTATGTTATATGCGACCTCACACCAAGTATGCAATCTGTTTGCAAGAAACATGACTTTAGGAAGACATATGATAGCTTAGGTTATTTTGGCTATAAATCTGAGTTGAAAATTTATTTTGAAGTAATCTCTTTTGACCAATTGCTTAATTCTGCAAAAGAACGGAATGCAGCTTTCTTTAATAAGATAGGTATTTCTCACACATAAAAAACAATCATGTATTCTGACGAAATAAATTGTAAGCACTCAAATTAGGGCTTAAATAAGAAAAAAGTATCTTCGCTGCTGAATCTAAAACATTGAATTATGTACAGCAGTGATGATTTGGATATTTTCGATAAGTGAGAACAATGAAAGCTTGTTTTTAAATTGTCGAGCGAAGAATTTTCGTGCCAACGAGAGCAGAGCCAAACTTGTTTGAGCTATGCCGAGTGCAGCCGAAAATCACATGTGTGTTAAATGTATGAAATAGTTAATAAACAAGTGAAAACAACAACATCTCAATATATAGGCACTTGTAAAAGTGCCTATACAAAGGGCTATGCCATAAATTAGGAACTAACAAATGATACTTAAGTTTTAGTTATATGAATGATAAATACACGAAAGATATAATTCTACATGATATACTGATTCCTTCTATTGGTATGTTGTATCACGAGGATTTTAGTAATATCAGATTTGGCGTTTCTGAAAGGAATATTTGTGCAAGATTGGCTCATCATATGGAGAATTTGATGAGAAAATATGATGCACAAAACAATACTTCCTTATTCAAACGCTATTATGCAGATGTTGAATATAACAGAATGGGGAATGGAGATTTGAAATGCTATGAGGATAGTCAGAAACGTCCTAAATACATGGTGAGCGATTTGCTTATACAAAGCAGAGGTTATGAGGAGAACTTATTGGCTGTCGAGTTAAAAAAGAAAGGTGCTGCTAAAGATGCTATAGAAAAAGACAGGGAACGTTTGAAGTCTTTGGTAACTCCTGGTTTTCTCAGTAAATTAACTGGATGTGTACATAATACATTGCTTGGCGCCTTTATTGTCTATTCTGTAGATGGTGTGGATATGGAATTATTCGAATTCTCGTCAAGTGAAGAAAAAGTTATCTCTCGAAAGATTTTTATAAAATGCCCATTTGATTCAAGGCGTTAGGACTGACTTCTTTGAATTAAAGGTTATCATAATGCATGTAGGTATATAATCATATCTATATGAAAAATAAACACTTTAATTATAGTTTATGAATCCAATATAAAAAGTCAGAGCACTACCAATCTGAAAGTGGAATACTGAAAGGAAGTCAAAATAAGGTTATTGAACTTGTAATCATCTTGCAGATGGTATAAGCATTAAGAATTTTGAAGAACGCCTCTGTTTTGGATAGAACTTTATGTAGGAGCCTCAATTAAGCAAATATTCGTTTTACTGACAATGAAGAATATATCGAGAAATAATAATATACTGTATGAAGTGGTGCCGGTACGATTGGTGTTGATTGTGTTGCTCGTGTTCTATCATGCTTTTGTAATCTTTCCCGGCAGATGGTCACTGAATACTGGATACCTGGAGATATAGTTCTTTAGAGTGGCTGAAATGAGTCCACAAAAAAAAGAATCTTCAAAACGGAGGGGTATCTCAAAACACTTACAGTTTAAAACCATCAAGCACAGGAGGTGACTGTTAGTCTGAAATTTATAGCGAAATAAAGTCTATTTAAGGATCATTATTTCAAATTGATAGTGCTCTGACATTTTATAGTGGACTCATAGTTGATTTGTATTGTATATCTTATTTGCAGATCCTCAAGGTGTTAAGTCACAAGACCACGCTCAAAAACGAGAGCATAGAACTGGACATCCTAATTAGCAACTATTGGTTATACGAGATAGGGAGTAATTGCTGACGCCGAAAGGTGTAGAGGTTCAAATCCTCGCTGCCCACACCTTTATATATCCCCAAATAAGTGTATCAATTAAAACTCAATAAAAACAATTGCTTTATACAAAAAGACATTGCAAGGTTTTTATATAAAAGCAACGAATTAATTCGATTTTTTAATATGACTGCAACAATTCATAGAGAAAGAAATTATTCATTAGATGTTATAAAAATTATATCCTGTGCCCTTGTAGTGCTAATGCATTTGCTTAGAGCATTTGATAAATCTGTAGAACTTCACCCTTTCCTTTATTGTTTTACTCGTTGTTCTATGCCGTTATTCTTTATGGCTGCAGGGGCTGTGCAATTACAAAAGGTTTGTATAGATTTCCAGTATTGCTATAGGAAGATAAAGAATATAGTAGTCTTAATGACAGCTTATTATGGATGCGATTTCTTTCTTCGAATCGTGAACTCATTCGACTTTTCTTTTGCAGCTTTACTAAGCACAGGCAAACAATGTTATTGGGATTTCGGGGTCTTTTGGTTTCTCTATACGATGATAATTATTTATATGGTACTTCCTGGGTTGCATAAATGGTATAAAAAACATCCATATTCATTACTTTGCATCTTTGGAATCTTTATAATTACCCTCAATTTATACAACATTGTGAACATACAATTAAATGGTGCGGGACAATTTGTTGAAACAACTATATTACAACCTCTCCGCCTTTGGACTTGGATATTCTATTATCTAATGGGGGGGGGTGATTTTTAAATCATACAAGATTATTAGATTAAGTATGAAGTTGCAGTGGGCAATAGCCATCATTACTACATTATGCGCTATGTATTATATGTATTGGATGTTTTTCGTTACTACAAATATCATTAACGGAGAATATGCTTATACCTCATTCTCTGTGATTCTCTGGAGTATATCATTGATGATAGCATTACTCAATACGAATTTTTGCAAATACAAAATGGCTATTAATCGTATGGCTATAATGCTTATACCTGTATATGCTCTCCATTATACTGTGATCCATCGTATAGTGCTTCCATTAGATGTTTTCTCTGGCTACTGGGAACAGTTAGCTGGATATGCAACTGTTCTTTTCATAACATCAATTTTAGCTTATACTATAACAAAGATTTCATTCATGAAGGTGTTCTACAAGATTTAAAACTACCGAACAATGATAAGACATATAATAAGAATAATTAATGACATGTGGATTCGCCGCTCTAGTGAGTCCTTGATAAAATATTATCGCTTCCGAGGTATTAAGATTGGTAACAATAGTATATTCCGTTCGCCAAAACACACGAAAATAGACCTAATGCGCCCCTCTTTAATAACAATTGGAGACAATGTGGATATGAATGACCACTTTACCATTATGGGGCACGATTTTGGTCATAGGGTCTTTTTGCCACTCTTTGGAGAATTCCTTAGTTCCTCTGGTGTTGTAAGCATTGGAAACAATGTTTATATCGGTACTAACGTAACTATCCTTAAGGGAGGGATAATTGGTGACAATTGTATTATCGGAGCTGGCTCTCTTGTCAATAAGCCAATACCTTCAAATAGCGTTGCTGCAGGTGTGCCATGCAGGGTTATCTGTACAATAGAAGAGTATTATGCAAAACGACAAAAACAGTGGGTAGATGAAGCTTTCGTATATGCTAATGCTATTCGAGAAAGAGAACATCGTGAACCAAATATTTCAGATTTTCGCCCAGAGTTTGGTCTCTTTATAGACAAGCACAATATCGAGAACTATGATCTTGCTCCGATAAAATCACGTCTTAAAGATAAATATGAATATTGGCTGGAACATCACAAAGCGCCTTTTGATGGCTTTGAAGATTTCCTTGAAAAATCAAAATCAAAGAAATAATGTCTCAATCAAGCAATAAAACAATTGCAAGAAACACACTCTTCCTATTCTTCAGAACACTCTTGATTATGGGTATCTCCCTATACACCTCAAGAGTGGTTCTTGCGGAGTTGGGAGTTGAAGACTACGGTATTTATAATGTTGTTGGTGGAATTGTAGCGATGCTTGCATTTCTCAACAGCGCAATGGTACAAGCTTCACAACGATATTTAAGTTTTGCCCAAGGAACAAATGATTTGGAGAATCAGAAAAAAGTTTTCTCAACCTCGATCCTGATTCATGCAACTATTGCAATTATTGTGGTTTTGCTTTTAGAAACGATAGGTCTATGGTATGTAAACAACAAAGTTGTTCTTCCTGCAGAACGACTTTATGCTGCTAATATCATATACCAACTTTCAATTCTGATCTTCTTAAGTAGAATACTTGTCGTTCCATATAATGCCAGTGTGATAGCACATGAAAAAATGGACATCTATGCCTATATTAGTATCGCAGATTACATGCTCCAATTGGGATTGGTTTTCATTCTCCAATGCATGACATACGATAAACTTGTAACATATGGAATAATGATGCTTGCCGTTGCTTGTGTTTATTTTGTCATCTATGTATTATATACAAAATATAAATTTGCAGAATGCTCTTTCCATTGGTATAAAGATTGGAAACTATATAAAGAAATGTTTTGTTTTGCAAGTTGGGCGTTCTTGGGAGGTGCTGGATTCGTAGCAAGAAACCAAGGAGTAAACCTTGTTATAAATCTCTTTTGTGGTCCGGCAGTAAATGCCGCACGCGGTGTAGCATATCAAGTCAGCGCCGCTGTTCAGACTCTGATTTCAAGTTTTCAGCAATCTATGAACCCGCAGATTACCAAGCGTTATGCTGCTGGCGATCGGAAATCTATGATGGCATTAGTCCGTGCTGGCTCTAAGTATTCATTCTTGCTATTGCTCATTTGCTTTGTTCCTATTCTTGTCCGTCCAGAATACATTTTGAAATTGTGGTTGGGTAATGTGCCTGAGTATGCAGCAGAATTTCTCGTTATGGCTGTATCAATGGCTCTTGTGTCTTCTATGGATGGTACACTTAATACAGCCATGCAAGCAACGGGGAATATAAAAGTGTTTCAGATTACAGTTTCTATCATTATGTGTCTTGACATCCCATTGTCCTATATTCTTCTTTCGTTAGGCATCGAGCCATATCTTGTTACTGGTGTATCTATTATCACCGCAATTCTTTGCCTATTTGCGAAACTCATAATTCTGAGAAAACAAGTGTATTATAATATCAATGAATTTATTTTCACCATTGTATGTAAGAATTTCATTCTCTCAGCTCTTGTCATTTTGATATTTTGGGGATTATCACATTTAATAACAGAATCATTATTGGGCTTTATTTCACTATGTGTGTTATCTGTTGCTATTAATGGCCCCATAATTTATGTTTTAGGTCTAAAAGAATCAGAACGTAGAATTTTACTATCCATGATGGAGCAAATCATTTCAAGATTAAAAAACAAATAATCAAATGGTAAAATATAAAACGAGAAGTAGCACTCTGTCTAAGAGTGTTATAACCGCATCCTTTCTCTTAGCTCTATTTGTCGATGTTCAGATATTAAACTTGATTGTCATTGTCGCACAACCATCTTTGGCAGGCATATTTATGTCTGCAATGTATGCAATAGTGGTGATAGGTTTATTTGCTATTGCTATATTTGTACAGAAACGCAGTATCTTTAAGCTTAGATCTAGCCACCTTGGCATCTGCCTCTTGTGTGCTCTATGGTATGCTTTTACATTCACTTTTGTCGCCCCTCCATCGGTTACGGCGCTGTTCTTCGGAGTCTTTACTGTATCTGCTTTTCTAATACCTGGCATGCTTCGTATAGATATGCGAGCTTTTCTTTTAGCACTTATTATTATGCCGTCTATCGGCATATTATACATAGACAAGATTTTTATCAACGAGATACTAGAAACAGGAGTTGTGTCAATGGGTACGTGCTATGCTTTGCTTGTTCCGGTATTAGGCAATTTAGTATATCTGAGATTTTTCTACAGAAAAGAATCTGTATGTATGAAAATTATAATGCTGATATTTGCGGCTATCAACATCTATTACTTGGTGCAAATGGCTATGTTTGGTTCAAGAGGTCCAATTCTATGTGCACTATTGTTGATTTTAAGTTTTTTCATCATCCATATAGACGATAAAGGAAAAATATCAATGCGTAAAGGCAGGTCATCGATAATACTTGTTTGCATGGTTCTTATCACTTTGTCATTTACTGCTATTCTACAAACACTGAAAGACTTTTTTGCGACATTTGATATATCATTGAATGTTGTCGATAAATTTCTCCGTTTAGGGGAAAGTGGAGATATGACAAACGGACGAGACGTGATATCATCAATGACGTGGGAAGGCATCATCAATTCGCCTTTATGGGGAAATGGCACGTCACAATTTCTCAATAATACAGGAATAGTTTATCCACATAACTTCATTCTTCAATTATTATATGACGGTGGAATCATTTTGACATCTTTTGTTATAGTTCCAATAGCAAGGATGCTGATATTTAAAATAAGAACAGTCTCTGAAAGTGAGTTTATTTGCCTGTTATTCATGTTTTTCGCTTCTGTTCCTTGTTCCTTATTTTCTGGCGATTTATGGAATGCTGGTACACTTTGGATGTTTTTCGGGTTTGTGTTGGCAAAGAATCTATAGTAAAAACATAAAAAACAAATTATAATGATTGTCCTTACAATAACTTGTCATAGACCATACAATTATGGTGCTGTTTTACAGGCTTATGCATTACAGCAGTATTTAAAATCAATTAGAGTAGAATCGTCTGTAATTGATTACTATCCTGACTATCAAAAAAAAAAGTCTAACGCAAATTTGATAATTAGAATAGTTTGGAATTTGTATCGTATGCCGGATTTTATCATAGGCAAACGAGTCTTTGGAAAGTTCCTAAAAGATAACATCAAACTAACAAAGCAATACAAAACTTTGGATGATTTAAAATCATGTCCTCCAATGGCTGACGGTATCATTGCAGGAAGTGACCAAATATGGAACTATAACATTCATAAAGATGACACGTATTATTTGACTTTTGCTCCCAAAAACTGTTTCAAGGCTTCTTATGCAGCAAGTATAGCACAAGACAAGATACCAAATGAACTAACGTCTTTGTATCAAAGACGTTTGCAAGGTTTTAAAAAGATAGCGGTTAGAGAAAAAACAGCTGAACGATTATTGACAGATTTGGGCTGTGAGAATGTTACAACTGTTCTTGATCCAGTTTTCCTTTTATCTGCAGAAGAATGGATGTCGAATATTGCAGATCCAACTTTTCATAATGATGGTTACGTCTTGATGTATGCTTTTAATTGTACAAAGGAGATAGCCGATTATGCAAGAAATTATGCTAGGAAAAATCATAAAAAATTGTATATCATCAATACAATGATAAATGATTATCGTTTCCATTGCGACCATCATTTTTGGAATTGTAGTCCCAATAGATTCGTAAGTCTTTTCAAACATGCTGATACTGTTGTAACTAACTCTTTTCACGGCTTATCATTTTCTATCATTTTCAAAAAACAAGTGCATGTGTTTTCCAAACATACAGGTGGGAATAGCCGTCTCTTCGATATGATGCAAGAATTAAATTTACCCAATTGTAAGAATGGCATAAAAATAGATTATGAAGAAGTTTACAAGGTGTTAGATGAAAAAATAAAATATTCAAAATCGGTTATAACAGAAATATTAAAATAGAAATGAAAACAATACCATTGATATCAGTTGTCATTCCTACTCATTCTGGCTCGCAAGTAATATGTAGAGCTGTAGACAGTGTACTATCTCAGTCTTATCCTAATATAGAAGTTATTGTTGTTGATGATAATGGGAAAGGATCTGAAGAACAAATAGCTACCGAGAATGTAATGAAGAAATATGCATCAGATGACCGAGTCAAGTATTTCGCTCATGATGTAAGTCTTCATGGCTCAGCCGCACGAAATACAGGAGTCAAGCAATCATGTGGTGAATATATAGCCCTTCTTGATGATGATGACTATTTTTTACCTAACAATATTGAAGAACATTATAAGACTCTGATAGACCATGACGAGAACTTTGGAGTTTCGTTCTGCGGAATGCATATTGTAAGAGGTAAGATAGAGGAAGATATTATCGCTACATATGAAGGTGATGTTCTTGTACACTTTCTAATGGGTAGAATGCGTGTTGGGTCAAGTCTTGTGATGATAAGACGTTCTGTTTATGAGGAATTTAATGGCTTTGATGAAAGTTTTAAACGCCATCAAGATTGGGAATTCTTGACCCGTATATTCACTAAATATCAACTCGCCTCTACTCATAAAATAGGAGTGGTGAAAATAAACCTTGATCGCAATGTTGCTACAAATCCTCAGAAATTTGAAGATAACCGTATTTTCTTTTTGGATAAGATGAAAGGAATTATTAATTCTCTTCCAACGAAGATTTCAAAAGAAATTTACGATATGCATTATACGTCCATTGCCAAAGAATATTTTAGAGCATGCCAACTCGGTAGTGTAATCAAGTGGTGCATGAAAACATCACGACCATTAGATAGTCTATTTAACATTATTCGCTCCGCATGTGTTTATTTCTTCAAAATAGTAAAGGTATGAAATTGGCAGATATAGACGAATGCACAGGTTGTGGAGCATGCGCTTCAGTATGTGCAAAAGGTTGCATTACGATGGGGATAGGAGAAAACGGTTTCTACTATCCACAAGTAAATATTGCAACTTGTGTTGACTGTGGACTCTGTTCCAAAAATTGTCATGTACTTAACAAACCTGAATCACAGAAATTTGAGAAACAATATTATTATGGTTGGGAGTCTTCCGAAACTAAACGTTTTGAAGGTTCTTCGGGTGGAGTATTTGGAGCTATAGCAGAAAGTATCCTTTCAGATGGAGGTATAGTATATGGAGCCGCATTATCTTTAAATAAGAAAAAGTTATCCCATTGTTCTACTAATGATGTTTCATTGTCAGAACTTAAGAAATCAAAATACTTGGAAAGTGATATGGGATGCACTATTAGTCTTATTCGTAAAGATTTAAAGGGTGGAAAGAATGTGATTTTTTGTGGAACTCCATGTCAAGTATATGGCGTTCGTAAAGTCTTGGACTATAAATATGATAATTTGGTACTTTGTGATTTTTTATGTCATGGTGTACCTTCCCAAGTACGTTACCAACAATACCTTAATGAACTTGAAGCAAAATATAATTCAACTATTAAGAATATAGGTTTTCGTACAAAAAAGTATGGGTGGAGAACTTATTGTATAGTTATTGAATTTGAGAATGGCAATAAATATGTGAAACTTGCAAATGAAGACCCGTACTACAAGCATTTTTTTTCAAATATAAATCTGCGTCATTCATGCTACACATGTAACAGAGTTGCTAAAAGTGTAGCGGATATCACATTAGGTGATTTTTGGGGAGCAAAGAAAAAGGGATATAAGGACGATGATAAGGGTATCTCTTTGATTGTATGCAATACTGAAAAAGGACAGAAAATAGTCAATCAACTGTCAACCCTTAAAAAACAGGATATTAATGCTTCAGATGTTGATTATGCCTTTGTTGAACGTAAAGTAAAAGAGAAACGTACGTTAATAAATGCCCCATTCTTTGATGGTCTCAATATATCGATGAAAGACAAAATTGTCTGTACAGCATTAAAAAATAGATTGTTAAGGAATTTAATATATCGGATATTATAATCAATTGAATTTTATGAAAATTCTTCATGTAATAACATCCCTTTCTACAGGTGGAGCAGAAAAGTTGATATCAGAGATTGCTCCTAGGCTTAGAGATAAAGGGCACCAAGTGGATGTTCTAGCTTTTGATGGAGCAGATACTGCATTTAAGAAAGTTTTGATAGACAAAGGGATAAAAGTATATTCTTTTGGTAAAGGATGTAATGTATATAATCCTCTCTTCATCATCAGGTTGACGAAATTGATGAAGAATTATGATATAGTACATACTCACAATACAGCTCCGCAGCTATTCGCTGCCATAGGCAGCGTGTTATGTTCTGTCGTGCTTTGTACGACAGAACATAACACTTCCAATCGCAGACGCGATTGGAAGTGGTATGCTTGGATTGACAAGTGGATGTATAGCAGATACAATAAAATAATATGTATCTCAAATCAAGCAGAAAATAACCTTTGTAAATATCTACCTAAAGTAAAAAATGTATGTACAATTTTCAATGGGGTTGACATAAATAGATTTCATAATGCCAAACCATTGGACACTTTAAAAAGCAATAAGAATGTTGTGGTAATGGTAGCTGGTTTTCGTTATCAAAAAGATCAAGATACGCTTATCAAGGCCTTTACACATTTAGATAAGGATAAATATGAATTATGGCTTGTAGGTGATGGTGAAAGAAGACCAATATTAGAAAAAATGATATATGACTTAGGCCTTAACAATGTAAATTTACTAGGTATAAGGAATGACATACCAAATGTATTGCAAACAGCAGATATAGTTGTAATGTCTTCACACTTTGAGGGATTATCACTTTCAAATATCGAAGGAATGTCCGTAAATAAGCCTTTCATTAGTAGCAATGTTGATGGATTACGTGAAGTTGTAGATGGCTATGGTTTACTTTTTCCTCATGGTGACGACAAGGCTTTATCTTCAATCATTAAGAAGTTATCTGATGACAAGGTATATTATCATCAAGTTGCAGCTAAATGTTGGGAACGAGCACAAATGTTCGATATACAGAAAATGGTAGATGCATATAATGAGGTGTACGAGAACTTAATTATAGGATGATTCAAAATAACAAAGAATAAGCCTATTGTTGAATTAAGAAGCGTGTAAAATAGCCGTATGAAATACTCAAGAAAAGAAATAGATAGAACCGGGAAGAAACTTTTAACGTCAACTGATCAAAATGAAGTAAAAGAGGCGCACCCGACAAACCCTGTGGGGGGCTGTGCAGATGCTAACCCAAAAACATGTTGCCAAACGATACATAATTT
>CAKQPF010000014.1 GCA_934256705.1 uncultured Prevotella sp. | reverse complement strand
CAAGAACTGGGTTACGGAACGGACCAAAACGCTCAAGAATGTGAGCTGAAATTGGTACAACGAACTGGACACCCTACTTAATAATCTAAATGTATGGAAAAGAAGGAATTAAGAAGGCATATACGTGCCGAGAAACAGAAATATAGCAAAGCAGAACTTGCACAATTCTCAGCAGAGATAGTGCAAGTATTGCTTCGCCATCCTCGTGTCATTGAAGCGCAAACGATACTCCTTTACCATGCTCTTCCTGATGAGGTCGATACCACAGCGCTGCTTTCTGCCCTGCAAAGTCAAGGCAAGACATTGCTTCTGCCAAAGGTAATCAGTGATACTGATATGACAATACATCGCTATCACGGTGAGGAAACGTTGCGAAAGGATGACTCTTTCGGCATTATGGAGCCTGACAACGCTCCTTTTACCGACTATTCGTCCATAGATCTGATGATAATCCCTGGCATGGCATTCGATAATCAGTGTCATCGTTTGGGCAGAGGAAAGGGCTATTATGACCGTTTCCTGTCTAAAGTTCCTGCAGATAAGTATAAGTTGGGCGTTTGTTTTCCATTCCAGATGTTGCCAGAAGTGCCTTCAGAGGCTACTGATATCCTTATGAATGAGGTGGTGTCTGGTTGTTTTGTTGTTTAGTTGTTTAGTTGTTTGGTTGAATGTATAATCAAGGCAAATAACCAAATAACCAAACAAGGCAAACAACAAAACAACGAAACAACCAAACAACATTAACTTTACTCAATAAAACTCCATAAATGTTCCGTAAGCATCCGATACAAGTAGAGAAGTTAGTGAAGGTCATCCTTCGCTCAAATGGTCTTGAGACGCCTTGGCTTCAAAGGCGTCTTATAGAGGCATGGGATAATGTGGCTGGTGAAACTGTCGCGCGTTATACCACAGAAAAGTATATTCGCAATCAGACTTTATTCGTTCATATAGAAAATCCTGCGCTACGTTCGGAGTTGAATATGTCTAAAAATATGTTAATAAAGTGCTTAAATACAACTGTAGGAGCGCAAGTAATCACCGACATACGATTGGTATAATTACAATTCCGACTCAGTGATTGCAATCTAAAAGCTATGTTGTTACTGCCAAATCGCTATGTTGTAACTTCTTAATCACTATGTTGTTACCTTCTAAAAGCATAGTTATTACCTTGTAAAAGCATTGTTATTACCTTGTAAAAGCATAGCTATTGCAAACTAAAAACTAAGCTTTTGCAGTCCTCTTTTATATCGAAAATGAAGCTACTTTTCTCGTAAAAAAAATATTTTTTTTCGAATATAATTCCATAATTCCACCTCTTTGTTGTAAAGTGTTGAAGCTTAATATGATATAAGTGGTGGAATTAGTGGTGGAATTATGGTGGAATTTCATGAAGTTCCACCCATGCGAATTGGTTTTAGTGACTAAACCTTCGTAAGTAAAAGATGCCCCTCAGTTCCCACTGCCGTGGGGAGGTGAAAAATATCAATAGAGAAAAACAAAGAAAAAATATAAAAATATATATTTGTTTATTTTGTTTATTGATATTTTATTACTGATTAGTAGCATGTTAGCTACTTGCGAAAGTTGAGTTTGTGAATGAAAACGCTGATTTTAGGATGTCAAAAGAGGATTATGAGGCTGTTATTTCACCATTTTTGACATAGAAAATCCTGTAATCAGAGTCGCTTTTCTCCAGTATTTGGGAAAGGTGATCGCGGTTGGTGTCGGTGATAAATATCTGTCCGAAGTTGTTGCCAGCCACCATGTTAACGATGTTTTCCACACGTTGAGCATCCAGTTTGTCGAAAATATCATCCAAAAGGAGCAGTGGGGTAGTGGCGCTGATGGTCTTTCGAAGGAAATCAAACTGTGCAAGTTTGAGCGAAATACTGTAAGTCTTGTTCTGTCCTTGGCTGCCTTCACGCTTGATTGGGAAGCCACCCAACAGCATTTCGAGGTCATCGCGATGTATTCCGTGTAGAGAATATCCCACAGCGCGGTCTTTCATACGGTCGCGTTGTATCACTTCCAGCAACGGACCTCGTTGACAATGAGATACATATTCGAGAGTGACAGTCTCTTTTTCGCCGGAGATAGTGCGGTAAATACTCTGGAATACGGGTATGAAATCCTTGACAAAAGCGTCTCTTTTCTTGTAGATAGCTTCGCCATGGCGTGCCATCTCTTCCTCCCAAAGTTGCATTAGCATCAAGTCCGGCTCTTCTTCCATCTTCAGAAGGGCGTTGCGTTGCTGCAAAGCTTTATTGTAAGCGTTGAGATCGTCTATATAAGTGCTGTCAAATTGTGCAATGACCATATCCAGGAAGCGCCTTCTCTCTTCGCTTCCGCCCTGTATAAGTATGGTGTCATTCGGTGAAACGATGATGAGTGGCACCAGACCGATATGCTCCGAAAGCCTTTTATACGCCTTTTTGTTGCGTTTAAACTGCTTTTTCACTCCCCTTTTCATGCCAGCATAGAGTTCTTCCAGCGTGCCATTGTCCGTCTCATAGTTGGCATTTATCATAAAGAAATCAGCCTCATGTCGAATTACATTCGAGTCAATGTTGGTTGACATCGACTTGCAGAATGACATATAGTAGATAGCATCCAGCACATTAGTCTTGCCTTCACCATTACTTCCGATAAAGCAGTTCATCTTTGGGGAGAAAGAAAGGCTGGCATCAGCTATGTTCTTATAGTTGAGTATGGTGAGTTCTTTTAGTGTCATCGCTTGAATTAATGTCGTTGTATAATTGTTGCTATTTCCTATTTAGTAGGTGATCAGAATTATTTTTATAATTATCTATTCCTTATCAAAATAATTTTGATTACCTACTTAAAGTTGATATTATAGTGCAAAGTTACACCTTTTTAATAGGAAAAACGAAAAAAGTACCCAATAAATTTCCCTATGTCATAGATTTTCTGTAATTTTGCGTCGCAAAAGTATCTGCATACTTAAATCTGTTTGAAATAAAATAAAAAATCAAAATAAAAGAATGGCAAATTCAAAAAACGAACAGGGTACTCCAACAATGGAGCAGACTCTCAACAAGCAGGAGGCGTTCTTCCTGAAGTACAAGAAGGCTATCGTAGGTGCAGTCGTAGCCGTTATCGTCATCATTGCAGGCTCTATCGCTTACAATAATTTCTATGCTGGTCCACGTGAGGACAAGGCTGCTACTGCAATGGCTAAGGCACAGGAACTTTTCGCTGCACAGCAGTACGACCTCGCCCTTAAGGGTGACAAGTCTTTCGAGGGTTTCCTCCAGGTAGCATCAAACTACAGCGGCACTGACGCTGCAAACCTTGCAAACCTCTATGCTGGTCTCTGCTATGCAAACCTCGACAAGTGGCAGGACGCTGTCAAGTATCTTGACCAGTTCTCTACCAAGGACGACGCATTCATCAGCCCATCTTCCATGGCTGCTCTCGGCAATGCTTATGCTCACACCAAGCAGATTGACAAGGCTGTTTCTTGCCTTAAGAAGGCTGCTGACATGGCTAACGCTGAGGCTAAGGACGGTGTGAACATCTCTATCGCTCCTACTTGCCTTATGCAGGCTGCACGTCTTCTCGAAAGCCAGAAGAAGAATGACGAGGCTCTCGGCATCTATAAGGAAATCAAGACCAAGTATGTGAAGTCTTATTACAACTCTGAGATTGACAAATACATCGAGCGTCTCAACAAGTAATTAAATAAATTAGGTCGTAAAGGCTTGGGTATTATCGCTTATGATTGTTGTCCCACGACTGGAAACCTATAGATAAACTACCGAATATAAAAACATATATTCAAATATCAAGTGGAGAATACACAGCTCTATCGCTCTTTATATGTAGGTGATAGTGGTGTATTCTTCACTTTTGCTTTTTTCTAAAGCGGTCTGAAAGCATTCCTATCAATAATAATTAGGTGGTGATTTTCACCGCAATCACAATTCAAAAATCAATATGGACTTATCCGATTTACCTTCGCTTATCCAGCAGTTATCCACAAAGAAAGTACCTGATGCCAGCAATATGTGCTTTGGTATCGTAGTGTCAGAAAATAAAGCGGAAATCTCAGGCTCCCTTCTCAATGGCTGTGTGCTCACACTTGAGAAGTATGGCGCAATGCCGGAGAATATCCATGTCAGAACAGTTCCTGACGCTTTCGAACTTGTCTATGGTGCAAACCAGATGACATTGACAGGTAATTACGATGCTGTCATCCTCCTTGGATGTATCGTTCGTGGAGAAACTGCACAGTTCGACGTTCAGTGTCAGAGCATTGCTCACGGCATATCAATCCTCAGTGCAAAGAAGGAAACGCCGATTATCTTCGGTCTTCTCACCACAAACACCATCGAGCAGGCTAAGGAGCGTGCTGGTGGAAAGAGGGGAAACCGTGGCAGTGAGTGTGCTGTCGAAGCGATAAAGATGGCTAAGTTCTAATTATTTGGCACCATTCTATATGCAGTTACAAGATTATTTCAAGAGATTTACCTTCGATGAAGTCTTTGCAGAACTTCAGTTGATGCTGGAGGATGCAGACGGCAGCAAGGATATTTTCCGTCATGCTTACGAGATGATGCAGACATTGGAGACCATTCCGTCAAAGAAGGTAATCCATTATCAGATAATAGACGATCCGGAGAGTGAGGAATATTTCAGCGGTGCTCCTGACAGTTGCTTCAACACGACGTGGGAAGTAATCCTCGCAAAGGAAGTCATCGTGGATGAGGAATGTGAACTTTCTGACCTCGAACTCCTTTCCAATGCTTTCATCTGCAGCATTCTCATGGGCAGATGTCCGCGTGCTTTCCTCCCGGAAAAGCGTGCATTGCTGGGAGAAGAGTAAGCGATAAGCAGGTAATCATAATACTTTTGACTATCTACTAGACCGTTTCTGGATATAAAACATTATCGGGCTGGAAGCATTTCGCTTTCAGCCCGATATGGTTTATTGGTGTTATGGAAGGTCTGGTGGAGTGTAGGTGGAAACGGAAGTGGAGCCCATGCGGCTTACGATGAGCTGCACCAGAGTGAAATCCTCGTAGGCCTCGTCCGGGCATCCTATGCCTACCACGAAGTACATATTGTCGGAATCGCATTTGTCGAATGCCATACTGAGCAGTACGCCGTGCTCTTTCAGGTCATTGCTGAGCAGTCCGGTGAAACTGTTCTTGGTGAATGTGTCAGAGAAGAAGTCGGTGCCGTCGCTGCGCTTGATGGTCAGTTGGATGCGGTTGTCATAGTAAGTGACATCATGATTCACCACCAAAGGCAGCTCAGAGTCCTTGTCTCGCTCCACGATGTATGTGTAGGTGTTGCCACCAATCCATTTCACTGCATCGTTCTTGCTGTCCTTTGGCATTGCAGTAGCGCTGCTTTCAGGCTTCTCTATCACTTTTTCCACAATGATTTCTTCATCCTGTTTTTTCTCTTTGCAGGATGTAATGACCATGACACCCGTGGAGAGTGCCATGGCAGTCAATATGATATTCGTTATTTTCATTCCGATCTGTGTTGGTGTGTCTATGTTGTAGTCCCCACCTTATTTATATATATGTGGGGAAAAACATGGTGGCATCCTTAACTGAGTCCTACAATCTGACCATCGATGATGTCAATTTTCTTGGCCTGAGGCTCCTTAGGTAATCCAGGCATACGCATTATCTCGCCTGCAATGGCCACAATCATCTCGGCACCGGTATTGATTACGAAGTCGCGGATGGTGAATTCAAAGTCCTCCGGCACGCCATAGAGCTTCGGATTGTCCGAGAAGCTGTACTGTGTCTTTGCAATGCAGACAGGGTAGTGGGAAATGCCGAGGTCTTCGATGCGCTGAAGTTTCTTCTTTGCTGCAGGGAGATAGATGACGTTTGATGCGCCATAGATGTTCTTAGCCACAGCTTCCACCTTCTCCTTGATGGTCTGATTGTCCTCATACATGAACTTGAGAGGCTTTGAAGGCTTCTCTGCGATGGTGTCAACCACGAGCTGAGCCAGTTCGATAGCACCGTTTCCGCCCTCACAGAAGGCGTTGTTCTCAGCGAAACCTACGCCCAATTCGTCGCAATGCTTGCGCACAAGAGCCATCTCTTCGTCAGTATCGAAGGCGTATCTGTTGAAGCAAACCACTACGGTCTGACCGAATTTCTGAAGATTTCTGACGTGCTTGTCGAGGTTCTTGAAACCAAGAGTCAAGCCTTCAGCATTAGGTTTCTTTATTTCAGACTCCGCTACGCCACCGTGCATCTTCAGACCCTGTGTCGTAGCGACAAGGACAGTGAGCTTTGGCTGCAGCCCGCTCTTGCGGCATTTGATGTCCAGGAACTTCTCAGCACCGAGGTCAGCACCGAATCCTGCCTCTGTAACCACGTAGTCACCGAATGTCATTGCGGTGCGTGTAGCGATGGCAGTGTTGCATCCGTGTGCGATGTTGGCGAAAGGACCACCATGCACGAATGCCGGAGTATTCTCGGTAGTCTGCACGAGATTAGGGTTTATCGCATAGCGAAGGAGTGTGCATATACTTCCGGCAATGCCGAGATCCTTGACATAGAAAGGCTTGCCCTCGATGGTGATGCCGAGCAATATGTTCTCGATTCTGCGGCGGAGGTCCTTCTGGTCCTTTGCCAGACAGAGGATAGCCATGATTTCCGAAGCCGGAGTAATGTCAAATCCGCTTTCCATCACTACGCCATCAGACTTTCTTCCCAGTCCTGTAACGATGCTTCTGAGGTTACGGTCGTTGATGTCGAGCACTCTTTTCCAGAGCACTTCGCTCATTGCGAATCCGTCTTCACGATGCTGGTAGATGTGGTTGTCCAGCAGAGCGGTGATCATATTGTGTGCAGAAGTGATGGCATGGAAGTCGCCAGTGAAGTGAAGGTTGATTCTATCCATTGGCAATACCTGTGCATATCCACCGCCGGCAGCACCGCCTTTCATTCCGAAACAAGGTCCGAGAGAAGGCTCACGCAGCGCAACTATCGCATTTTTTCCTATCTTGTTGAGACCTAAAGCCAGTCCGATGCTGACAGTAGTCTTACCGATACCCGCCTTTGTAGGCGTGATAGCCGTGGCGAGAATGAGATTGCTCTTGTCCACCTTTTCCTGGTCGATGGTCTTGCATGGGACCTTGGCAATGTACTTTCCGTACGGTTCGAGTAAATCCTCGCTGATTCCTATTCTATCAGCCACTTCTTTGATAGGTACAAGTCTCGCCTCGCGAGCAATTTCGATGTCAGTTTTCATCAATTTTTAAAGGGTTAACGGAGGTAAATATCAAATTCAATGCAAAGTAAGCAAAAAAAAATCATATCATCAAAAAAAAGGTAATAAATGTTTTGCAAATTCAATAGTATTCATTATTTTTGCATTTGATTAGTTATTTTTTGATATTTTTTAACCGTAATAGGCATAAGACAATAAGATGAGTAACCACGTTCCACATATCAGCGAAGAAGAGATCTGGCAGCGAGCAGAGGCAGTGTTCAGTGCGATGGAGGCACGCTCCACGCTTGAAGAGATGGATATGATGCGCAGAGCGTATCAGTTGGCGCATGATGCGCATGCCAATCAGAAGCGCAAGACGGGTGAACCATACATCATCCATCCCATTGCTGTGGCGCTGATTGTGGCAGAAGAGATGAATCTTGGTGCGGCTCCGGTGTGTGCTGCCTTCCTTCATGACGTGGTGGAGGATACCCCTTACACCGAAGATGACATCAGAGAGCGTTTCGGTGACGACGTTGCATTTCTCGTCCGCGTGGTGACAAAGCAGAAAAAGGCACGTTATGACATGACGGCACAGCTGGATAACTTCAAGAAGATGCTCGATTCCATGCACTATGACGTGCGTGCTATCCTTATCAAGCTTGCTGACCGTCTGCATAATATGCGTACTCTCGACTCCATGCGCCCTGCAAAGCAGATGAAGATAGCCGGTGAGACAGACTATTTCTATGCGCCTCTTGCCAACAGATTGGGACTCTATAAGATAAAGATCGAACTGGAAAACCTCTCCTTCCGCTATCGTTGTCCGCAGATTTACAACAAGATAGTGAGCCTTATCGAGAAGGATAAGGAGCAGGACAAGATACGTATGGCTTCCTTTGGAGCCAAGATCGACGAGGTGCTTACTGCCAATGGAATACGTTTCCGCCGTGAGGTGGCTTACCGTGCGCCTTACAGTCTGTATCGCAAGATGAACTCGCAGCAGGTGGATTTCGAGCATCTTGAGTGCCGACATTTCACTCGTATCGTCTTTCCGGAGGACATATATGTGTCAGAAAAGAATATGTGTCTCAACATATATTCCTATCTTACCAACTGCTTCCGCGAGCGTCTTGGCTCCATGATCAATTATATCGATCAGCCGAAGCAGAATGGTTATCAGAGTTTTCATGTCAATCTGCTGTCTGATTACGGCATCTGGGAGGAGGTGCACATTTCCAGTGAGAGGATGATACGCCTGTCCCGACTCGGTTGTGTCGCCCAGCGTCGCGACAATGACATCAGCGGTTGGCTGGAGAATTTCCGCACAGTGCTGCGTGATATCGCCGCTAATGCGCGTGGAGAGGGAAATGGAGAGACATTGTTTATCGAGTCTGTCCGTGCACAGTTTTATAATGACGACATTACCTGCTACACTCCGCAGGGTCATGGCATACGTTTGCCGAAGAATTCCACAGCCCTTGACTTTGCTTTCAATGTGCATTCACAGGTCGGTTTGCACGCTAAATATGCACGAATAAACGGTCGTCTGTCTTCAATCAAGACGGTATTGCACCGTGGTGACTGCGTGGAGATAGGCACAGACCCTGATGTCTGGCCACAGAAGGACTGGCCTAAGCATGCTAAATCCTACAAGGCGTTGCGCCCTATCAATCAATATCTTGACCGTTTGCCTAAACCTCAGTATGACCGCTGTCCGGTATGCAATGCCATTCCTGGCGAAGAGGTGATAGGAATCAAGCAGCCTGGCGGCAGAATATGCGTGCATCGCCGTGATTGTCCCGATGCTATTGCCTTGTCAGCCCGTGAAGGTGACAGGCTGGTAGCCGTGGATTATCTTCCTGATGACCATGTGCTTTATCCTGTAAGTATCGTCATTCATGCTGTTGATAGGCAGCATCTGCTGAATGATTTCACGGATGGAATATCCAATAAGTTCCGCCTTTCCATCAAGGAACTGCACACTGTCACCGAGGATGAGATAGTGACGAGCCGCTTTGAGTTCTCCGTTCACTCTTTTGATGAACTCCAGACTATTGTCAACTCTATTCTCTCTGTTGAGGGTGTGGATGAGGTTTCTTTTGAGATATTGGGGTGAAGTTAAATAAGACCCCCTCTTATCCCCCTGTGAGGGGGAGGCTGGTTACGTTTTCATTCTTCACTTTTCACTCTTCACTTTCTACTAAAGTGTTTTATGAATGTACTCCAAGAACATCTCCGGCTTGTCATTGACAATGAGTTCTTCAGGGAATTGTGACTCAGCAATGAGGGGTAGTGCGTATTCATAGTTGGCTACGTCGAAGGAGATGTGGGCATCGCTACCGAGGATGATAGGGACATCGTATTTCCTGCAGAGGCGAAGAATCTCCATATTGTTGGCGTATGCCTCCTTCTTTTGTCGCACAGGCTTCAGTGAGGAGGAGTTTATTTCGAGTAGAGTCTGCGTGTCTCTTGCAGCGAGCACAATGGGTTCGAAGAGTAATTGGGCGGTACCGTCTCCTGGATGTGAGATGATGTCCGTCCATTTATTGTATATGGCTGCGAGCATACCGTCGGTATTTTCGGTTATAGTGCCTGGCGAGTAGCATAGTTTGTGTATTCCTGCCACTCTTATATCCATCAGTTTGTAGAAGGATTCGTCGAGGTCGAGTGTTCCTTTTGTGTCGAGAATATTGAGCTCTGAGCCCATCATTATTCTTACTCCGTACATCTCTCTTGGCACTACGTGCATATTTAGGAAATAGACGAAGGTGGGTCCTCCAGGCAGAGATGGAGCGTGATCAGTGATTCCGAGTATCTCCAGACCTTTCTCTGACGCTGCTTTTGCCATCTCTTGGAGAGATGAGAAGGCGTGACCTGAGGCTACAGTGTGGGTGTGGACGTCTAATTTTGGTGTCATTTTTGTTGTTCTTTTCTTTGGAATATCGGGCGGTAACGCGCCCGACACAGGGGCTTGCTTCTTTATATTCGCTTTATGCGTGCTGCCATCCCTGTGCTTTTAGTGGGAATTCCTGACCATCTCTTGTCACGAGGAGGGTGCCGAGTTCCTTCTTTGTGATGTGTCCGATGATGCGGATGTCATCAAGTACCTTCACTTTCTCATAGTCGCCGATAGGACAGGTGAAGAGAAGTTCGTAGTCTTCACCGCCGTTGAGGGCGCAGGTGGAGAGGTTCATGTTCATTTCCTCCGCCATTACAGCAGTCTGATAGTCGATAGGAATCTCCTTTTCGAATAGTCGGCAGCCCGTTTCACTTTCCTTGCAGATGTGCATTATCTCAGAGCTTAGACCGTCGGAGATATCGATCATGCTGGTAGGGCGCACGCCGGCTTCGCGTAAAGCCTTTAAGATGTCGCCACGAGCTTCAGGCTGAAGTTGTCTTTCGAGCAGGTATTCCTTGCCAGAGAAGTCAGGTTGGAAATCCACTACGGCATCCTTGTTCTTCTTTCTTGCTTCCTGCAACTGCATGTAATAGACGGACTTCTCGCGTTCAAGGAGCTGGAGACCGCAGTAAGCGGCACCGAGATTGCCCGATACGCAGATAAGGTCAGTGTCCTTTGCACCGGAACGATAGATGACGTCCTCCTTGTCGGCATCGCCCAATACGGTGATGGAGATGGCGAGACCAGTGAGAGAAGAGGTTGTGTCGCCGCCGACAATATCGACATTCCATTTGTCGCAAGCCATGCGAAGACCTTCGTAGAAGTCTTCAATATCTTCCACTTTAAATCGTTTTGACAAAGCAATGCTGACGGTCATCTGTCGTGGAGTGCCACCCATAGCGAAGATATCGGAAATGTTTACCATAGCCGACTTGTAGCCGAGATGCTTCATATCGACGTAGGTGAGGTCGAAGTGTACCCCTTCCATTAGCATATCCGTGGAGACGAGAGTCTCTTTATCTCCGTAGTGCATCACTGCGCAGTCGTCTCCTACGCCTTTCTTTGTGCTTTCATTTTTGAGTTTTATGTCCTTAGTGAGGTGTCCGATGAGACCAAACTCACCCAATTCCTTTATTTCCATTATATTATTATGAATCTATTTTATAATCAGAATTTTATCTTTTTCGGTTTTTGAGCAGTGTCATTCGAGTCCGTCTTCAGGCTATTCTTCTTGCTGTTGCGTGTCTCTTTCTGCTCGTTGAGCTTTCGATTTTTCTCTTTTGTCAGTGTGCTGTTCTTGGAATTTTTGTGCACATAGCTAAGAATAGTCTCTTCGAATTTCTCTTGTTTGTCGAGCATCACCTTTACTTTGACAGGCAAAACGTATAGATTACGCTTCACATCTTCCGACAATCCCTGCATATTCTCCAGTCGAGTGGCATCCTTTTCCGTAGTGATAATGATGCTTGGAGACGGCATAGAGGCGAATGTGGAGTTGATTTTCTCCACATCATTGTCAGTAAACTGATGATGATCCGCAAATCTGAGCGGAGTGATGTCTTTGCAATAAGGCTTAAGATCCTGCACCATTTGCTCTGGCGACGCGATACCAGTGAGGAGGAGTACGTGCTCTTGTGGTGTGATGTCGCTGAGCGAACGAGTCTTTGTGCCGAAAAGGAGTCGCATATCGCTGTAGTCCAGTCTGGTGAAATACAGTTGCTGATATGGGAAAAGATTGAGGGCGCGTGAGAGAACGCGGAACGACATAGGCTTAAGGTCTTTCGGACACTTGGTGACAATGACGATGTCCGCGCGCGTCTTGCCCTCTTTTGGTTCGCGCAATCGTCCAGCCGGGAGCAGTTTGTCATAGATGATGAGGCGATGATAATCCACGAGCAGTATGTTTATGCCCGGCTTGACGTACCTGTGCTGGTAGGCATCATCGAGCAAGATGACGTCGGTATCCTTGGTCTCGCTGTCGCTTGTGAGTCTTTCTATGCCGTGACAGCGGTCTTTATCCACAGCCACATAGATGTCATTGAATTTCTTGTGCATCTGGTAAGGCTCGTCACCGATTTCCTGCATCTTTGTGTCAGGACCGGAAAGGACGTATCCTTTGCTCTTTCTCTTGTAGCCGCGTGAGAGCACAGCCACCTTGGCACGCTTGCGGAGCAGTTCGATGAGATACTCCACGTGCGGTGTCTTGCCCGATCCGCCCACGGTGATGTTGCCCACCGAGATAACCGGCACATCGAAAGAGCGGCTCTTCAGGATGCCGAGGTCGAAGAGGCTGTTTCTTATTCCCACTCCAATGCCGTAGAGCCATGACAGTGGGAGCAGCCATTCGTTTATCTTTATGAAATCGCCTTCCATTAGTATTCTTTTGGTTGTTGGTTGTTGGTTGTTGGTTTTTGGTTTTTTGGTAGCCCCCTCTTGTCCCTCTATGAGGCGGTGGCTGGTTGCAGATACCTCTCTTGAGTAAGAGACGCACGCCGTAGAACGTATATATCCTCCCCCTTACAGGGGGACAAGAGGGGGTCTGCTCACAACTTAATTACCTGACAATCACCTCGTCGAGCATGCGTGCCTGGACAGGACTCATGGAGCGTATGCCGCGCATGATGACGAAAGGTTCATAGTATTCCCCGAGAAGGAGACGCATCTGCTCATCGAGATACGATCCGCCCTTTCCCTCGCTGAAGAGGCTTTCGGTCCAGTCTTTGGCGATAGGGTAGGAGCGGGTGGCGTAATCCTGCACCTTGGCAAGTTTGGCTGCCTTGGCTATAGCGTCGTCAATGCTGCCGAGCTGGTCCACGAGATGAATCCTGAAAGCGTCCTTTCCGAGCCATACTCTGCCTTGCGCAATCTTGTCAACGTCAGCCGTTTTCATCTTTCTACCTTCTGCAACGCGTTGCAGGAAAGTAGCATAGCCACGGTTGATGTATTTCTGTAGCAATGCTATCTCATCGTCAGAGAAAGCCCTTGCCATAGGAGTGATGCTCATGTCCGAGTGCTTGTTGGTGATTACTTTATCGTATTTGAAGCCTAATTTCTCAGTCATCAGTTTGTGAGCGTCAGGGAATGTGCCAAAGATACCGATGCTACCGGTGAGAGTAGTAGGCTCGGCAACAATCCAAGAAGCGGCACACGACATATAATAACCGCCAGAAGCAGCCATTCCGCCCATAGAAACTACCACAGGTTTCACCTTTTTGAGTTCCATTATCTGGTGCCACATCTGCTCAGAAGCGTATGCGTCGCCACCGCCAGAGTTGATTCGAATGACCACCGCCTTGACGTTGTCGTCCTTGGCAAGAGCCTCAATATCACGGCATACGGTGGGACCTACTATGCCAGCATCGCCCATCAATACGCCCTGCACCTCTTGCTGCACGATGCTTCCTTCGCAGTAATACACGGCAATCTGGTCGCTGTTGCCAGTTTCAATCGAAGCATAATCCACCATCTGTGACACGCTTACCTGCGCAATGGCGTCCTCATCAGCGATTTTCAGTAGTTTCTTTATCTCGCCTTTTATTTGGTCAGGGTAGAGAGTAGCGTCGATAAGTCCCTTCTGCTTGTATTCCTTTGTGCTGGAAAACTCCATCACTTGGTCGGCATAGGCATTGAGAGAGTCAGTGGAAATCTTGCGACTCTTGCTCACATCGCTCACAAATCTATCCCATATACCATTGAGATAGACGCTAACCTGCTCACGGTTGGCATCGCTCATGTGGTCCTCTGTGAAGGTCTCGGTGGCACTCTTGTACTGTCCCACCTTGACTACTTGTATTTTAACGCCCACTTTATCGAGGAAATCGCGGATAAACTGCGGTTGGGTGGACAAGCCATGCCATGACAGCATACCCTTCGGATTGATCCAAACCTTATCAGCTGCGCTTGCTACATAGTAGGCACCTTGCTGGTAAGTGTCGGCATACGCTACTACAAACTTGCCAGTCTTCTTGAAGTCAAGCAAGAGGTCACGTAATGACTGCAGAGTGGCAGGCGATCCTTCGAGCGTGTTAGTTTCGATGTAGATGCCCTTTATCTGTTCGCATTCCTTCGCTTTCTTTATCGCTTTGCGAATATTGTCAAGACCTTGTGCTGGCTTTACTTGCCCCATCAGCATAGACATCACGTCGTTATCTTCGATGGTGTGGTCGGCAAGAGTGCCATTCAGCTTCAGCACGAGGACGGAGTGGTCGGCTATCTCAGTGGTTTCGGATGTGGAAAACATTCCTATGATGCTGAACAATAAGCAGATGAATGTGATAAAACCGAAGATGAAGAGTCCTGCGAGCGTGGCAAGAGTGTATTTCAGAAAGTCTTTCATTGTGATGAAATTATGTTGTTTTACATCGTGCGTACATTATATAATGCGCTAATTGCTTGCAAATTTACTCATTTTTCTTGAGATATGGGCATGAAATCTGAAAAATCGTATGCTTGGCAATAAAAAATCAATAGATAAAAATAAGACAAAAACAATAAAAAGGTCAATTTTCGCAAGGGAAAGGACAGTCCCCCTCAATCCCCACTCTCGTGGGGAAGATTAAAATATCAATATATAAAAATAAAGAAAAAATAGAAAAAAATATATTTGTCTATTTTTATTTATTGATATTTCTTTTTTGTCCGAACATCTTATGGTGGTGTAACACTTTTTTACAAAGGTTAAAAATAAGGGCGAAAATGTGTCGATGAAAATCCTGGAAAAAATCTTTCGGAAGGCAGGAAAAATGCTGTCGCAGAGTGAAAGCATAGATATTGGGAGGTAATAACATAGATATTGGAGGGTGAAAGCATAGATGTTAGGATGCAAAAGCATAGCTATTACAACGTAAAATCCTGACTTTTAGAGCGTAAAAACCATGCTTTTGCATGAAAAAAGCATGAAAATCAAAGGTGGAAATCCATGTATAAATCGTAATCCATTGAGCATTAGGCGGATATGAAAATGGGCGAAAATGAGCGAGAATCCAATATTCCCGCCAGAAATATTTCTGCTGGAAAATATCGCAAGGAAAATGTTAAAATCCGAATAAAATAATGATTTTCGTGATATTATTAGTATCTTTGCAAGCGAATAACTTAATCTTTGATTAACAATCAACTAATACAAAAACTTAAATTCATGAAAAAAACATTATTGGCGTCGCTCCTCCTCTGTGTAACCACGCTCGCAAGCGCGCAACAGATGACTTACGACCTGACAAAAAAGCAGCCTGTTTACACCGCTGAGGGTGGCTTTGGCTACGACCTGACAAAGGCTCCTGAGAAGAACAGCAACGATCCGTTCTATTTCTCAGTAAAGGTGCCGGACGGAAACTATCGCGTTACCGTGACATTAGGCAGTAAGAAAAAGATGGGAGAGACAACCGTACGCGCGGAAAACCGCCGACTGATGGTGGAGAGATGCGTGACAGGAAAGAACAGATTCGAGACATATTCATTCCTCGTGCACAAGCACAGCGTGGATATTCCAGCATACACTGACGGCAACGGCAAGCAGACCCAGCCGTCAAAGGTGAAAATCAAGCAGCGTGAGAACGGCTCACTCTCATGGGACGAGAAGCTTACGCTTGAGTTCAATGGTTCAAGCCCATGCGTGAAGACCATCACCATCGAGCCGGAAAACTCAGCCACCACATTCTATCTCTGCGGCAACTCCACAGTCGTGGACCAGGCATACGAGCCTTGGGCATCATGGGGACAGATGGTGACACGCTGGTTTGACGACAAGGTTTGCGTGGCAAACTTCGCCGAGAGCGGCCTGACCACCACCACATTCATGGCACAGAACCGTCTGGAGAAGATACTCTCCATGATCCGTCCCGGCGACTACGTGCTCTGTGAGTTCGGTCATAATGACGAGAAGGAGAAAGGTCCTGGCACAGGAGCATGGTATCACTACACCGTAGCCTTGAAGAAGTTCGTGGATCAGGTGCGTGCAAAGCAGGGCAAGGTGATCCTCTGCACCCCTACTGTGCGCCGCGCATTCGAGAAGGACGGCAAGACAGTGCATGAGACCCACGGAGACTTCCCAGAGGCAATGCGCACACTGGCCAAGAGAGAGAACGTGGAGCTCGTGGATCTCAACAAGATGTCATCGCTCCTCCTTCTTTATACAGGTATGGGAGGCTCAAAGCATCTCTATGTGCACTATCCGATGGGCACTTTCCCTTGGCAGACAAAGGCATTCGAAGACAACACCCACTTCACTCCATTCGGTGCTTACGAGCTGTCAAAGCTCGTCATCCAGGAGCTGAAGAACATGAAGCATCCGCTCGCAGAGCATCTGAGAGACGACTGGACGGACTTCATTCCATACTACCCAGACAACTCTGCTGAGTTCTATTGGCCACAGTCCATCTTCCATGATGGCGTTAAGCCAGACGGAAACTGATGTTTCCACCCAGCCATACCTCCCTCCTTCAGCGGAGAAAGGTATGGCATTCCCCAACAGTCATCTCCCCTTTGCGACAAAGGGGAGCCACTGTGTCAACCGCTTCTACGGTTGATAGCTACTGACAGGATATACTAACAATCAATATTTACAAGATGAAACAAATACTGACCTTTCTGTTTCTGATGCTGGCCATATTGCCATCGTCAGCGCAACGCAGGATCGACAAGCTCGACCGCGGACTTATCGGCATCAAAGTCGATGCAGGCGTATTCCTCAGTTGGAGAATACAGTCTGACGAGTACTACGACGTGAAGTACAACCTTTACCGCAACGGCACCCGGATTGCGGAAAACCTCAATGTCTCCAATTTCACCGACAAGGGCGGAAGTGTGGATAACACCTACACTGTCGCTGCAGTGGTGCGTGGAAAAGAGCAGACACAGTGCAAGGCCATCAAGCCTTGGGCGCAGAACTACTTTGAGATCAGCCCTAAGCACGACTCTTCGCTCAAGTGCACATACGTGCCGAATGACGCCTGCTGTGCAGATGTCGATGGCGACGGAGTGGTGGAAATCCTCCTGAAGTATGACAACCAGCAGGAGAGAGAGCAGCTTTACCCGAAGCAGGGACCGACGATGAGCGGTGCAGACACCAAGGAATACACCCTCTTCGAGGTGCTGAAACTTGACGGCACCGTGCTCTGGTGGGTCAACTGCGGACCGAATATGGGCGACTTCCAGAACAATGAACAGAACATCGTGGGCTATGACTGGGACCAGGACGGCAAGTCGGAGGTGCTGATGCGCCTCGCTGAAGGATCCGAAATCCACATGGCTGACGGCACAACATATAAAATAGGAGCAGATGGCAAGAACGGCACATCATGGACAAACTACCGTCAGCCTAAGGCTTCAGGCAGTGTGGAGTGGTTTACCCACTATGGCAATGAGTTCCTCGTATATTGCAACGGCACGACAGGAAAACCTTACCAGTGCATCGACTTCCCTCTGAAGCGCTATGAGGCTGGCGAGACAGACCTCAGCAAGGCATGGGGCGACGGCTACGGACACCGTTCCAGCAAGTATTTCTTCGGTGCGCCTTATCTCGATGGCCGTCATCCGAGCATCTTCCTCGGCAGAGGAATCTACACACGCCATAAGTTTGTGGCTTTCGACGTTGACCCTAATACCCACGAACTCACTGAGCGTTGGCGCTGGACAAACAACCAGCCAGGCTCACCTTGGTACGGACAGGGTTATCACAACTATGCCATCGTCGATGTGGATTGGGACGGCCGTGACGAGATAGTTTGGGGCTCAATGGTCATTGACGACAATGGCATGGGACTTTCCACCACAGGTCTCGGACACGGAGATGCCCAGCATCACGGCGATCTCGACCCTTACACATACGGACAGCAGGGATTCTTCTGTAATGAAGACCGTCCGTCAAACAACTATCGTGACCTTATCACGAGCAAGATACGCCACCGTGCCACCGGAGGAAATGATGACGGACGAAGCATTGCCGGCAATTTCTGCAATGATATGCCGGGCGCAATGGGCTTCTCAGCTCATGATAATCCTGTCAGCTGCGTGACGGGCAATGTGGAGAGCACCCTCTCCAAGGACGGTGTGGGCATGAATTTCCGCATCTATTGGGACGGAGACCTTCAGGAAGAAGGCTTCAACGATGTCTCTGTGAGCAAGTATAAGAAAGGCGTAATCGCCACCATGACAGGCGCTTATTCGAACAACAGCACAAAGGCGACACCAACATTCATGGGCGACATCCTCGGCGACTGGCGTGAAGAAATCATCGAGCGCACAGCCGACAACAAGCTCCGCATCTTCACCACCACCACCGAGACACCGTGGCGCAACTATTCCCTCTGGTATGACAAGCAGTATCGCAACGGAATGGTGTGGGAGATGTGCGGTTACAACCAGCCTCCACACGTTTCCTATTTCCTCGGAGAACTCGAAGGCATCACCATGGCACCGCCTCCAGAGACCATGACCGGACGCAAGGAGATAGCCAATGGTGGCACCATAGGCAGTGACGACGAGGTGCTCATCACCTGCGAGACCAACGACATGACCGTCAACGTGCAGGATGGGGCTACACCTTATTTATATATAGACAACGCTCCGTCCTGGGTGCAGGGCTCTGCAAAGTCTGAATCCACAGCAAAGGAATATCCGATCACTTATACATACTACACCCATACCCTCACAGGCGGAGCCTTCGCAGGCGAAATGCGTCTCATCAAGCAGGGTGCGGGCGACCTCATTTTGCCTGACGTGGTGCAGACATACAAGGGCAACACCGATGTATGGGCAGGCACACTGACCTTCAACGGCACACTGCAGAACTCCCGTCTGTGGCTCAACCGCCTCACAAACCTCAACACCGACGGCGGTAAATTCGAGAAGAGCATCCAGGCAGACTACGGAAGCGTAATCCGCATAGGAGGCGAAGAGAAGAAGGCTTCCAGCATCACCACCGACTCGCTCAACCTCGGTTTCGGAGCAATTGTCGAACTTGACCTCTTCTCCGACGGACAGCAGGCAGACCAGATCAATGCCAACGTGCTCAAGGTGGAGAAGAAGGTATGGCCTAACGGTGGTGGTCCTGTCTATGACACACCGGTGTTCCGCTTCAAGGCACATGCCGCTGACGGCACAAGTAAGATTGCTGACGGCAATTATGTTATCGGCAGCATCGCCAAAGTGGAAGGCAATATCTCCGACATCGTGATCGAGGGAATGTCAAACCATAAGACTTCACTCTCCGTGAACGATGGAAAACTCGTGCTTTCCGTGAAGGGTTACGAAGCAAAAGACCTCGTATGGAGCGGTGGCAAGGGCACAGTACTCGACCTTGACAACACTGCAAACCTCAATGATGCAGAGTCCGGTGAGGAATCTGTATTCGTCACAGGTTCGGATATTCTCTTCCCTGCAACTGCAAGCAACTATAATGTAGTCGTTTCAAATGCACATGGAGCAGTGTCTGCCAACTCAATCACATTCGACAATGCCTCAAAGCCTTACTATCTCTCCGGTGACAGCATCGTGGGAGCACCTACAGTGACCAAGAAGGGCGACGGATCCGTATATATAAATAATGAGAACCGTACAGGCAATACATACATCACGCAGGGTAATCTCTATGTTTCCTCCCTCGCAAACACCACTGGAACCGACTATGGTGCGCTGGGCGACAAGAGCAAGGTCATCAATATCAGCAACGGAGCACGCCTCGGCATCTCCAATACATTGGTGTCAGACCAGGCAATTTCCGTAGGAGAAGGCGGAGCAGGAGTGACAGTTGCTAACGGCGCAACATTCACCCAGAATGCTGCTGTCACGGGCGGAAGCGGCACTACATTCACCAAGACAGGCGAGGGAACATTCGCCATGCCTTCATCTTTCGCTCCTTCCACTCTCTCAATCGTGGGCGGAACAGTCAATGGATATGACAGCAAAGGTCCGGCTAACATTGATTTCCGTGGCGGAACGTATTCGGATTCCAATTCGGAAGGTACTTATAGTAAGCTATCTTCCAATTTCATCGTAGAAAAAGGACAGACAGGTAAACTGATTCTTGACCCACGATGCCAATATGTAGGCAAGCTTACCGGCGAAGGAACTCTCACTGTAGTGGCTGGTGGAGCGCGTAATACTCTTGAAGGAAACTGGAGTGCGTTCGCTGGAGAAATTATCGTTCAGGGACAGAAACGCGGAACTTACGACCCTTCATTCGATTGGAAAAACAACTACGGCCTGCCTAACGCTACGCTCAATGTGCAGTCAGGATATGAATTCAAGACCAATGGCAATAACGTGGCAGTGAAGAATCTCAAGGCTGGCGCGTCAGGAAAGATTACCGGTGGCGGCATCATAATCCTCGGAGAAAACTATGATGGAGATATCAATCTCTCCAATTATGTGGAAAATGAGATAGAATATCGTGGTATGGAAAGCAGAGAGCTGCGCATCACAACTGCCAATGCAGGACGCGTTTCCAAGAAGATAACAGTCAAGTCAGGTGCTCTCCGCTTCACGGGAAGCAGTTCCAACCAGACAAAATGTAACGGCAACAACATTATTCTCGTGGAGAAATCAGGCAAGGTATATGGCGGCAACGCCCTCTTCCATGCCGTACAGGTGGCAGATGGCGGTGAGTTCTCCATTACCGGAACCAGCGATGCTCCTACCACTATCACCACTTCCGAGAATGCTATCGACATTATCAAGGGTGGAGCAGTGCTCGATTTCAAGTTGAAGTCTGCTGACAAGTATTCATACCTCAACTGTAAAGGAACCCTTACCTTCTACACCGGCGGTATTCTCCGTGTGCGTCTGGATGACGGTTTCACTCCTGCTGCAGGATCAGAGTTCAAGCTCTGGACAGCAAACACCATTTCCGGCGTGACAGAAGAGAAGGTTGTGCTCGATCTTCCTGTACTCCCAGCCGGACTGAAGTGGGAAACCACTGCCCTTTATGATAAGGAAGGCGTGCTGAGAGTGGTGAAGGATGACGCTTCATCCATCGACAGTCTCCCAGCAGATGCAGCAATCGAGGGCGAGGTGTTCACCGTGGATGGCAAGTGCCTCGGACGCATCTCCACCACAAAGGCTGACCTCCACCGTGCAGTGAAGGCACTCGTGTCCGCCCGCGGCAATTATGTCGTAAGGACACAGGATGCTTGTGGTGTCGTGAACATCAAGTAACCACAGTCCTGCAAGCTCTCAATGGCTTGCTTGTCAATAAAATATCAATGGATAAAAATAAACAAAAACCGACCATTTGGATTTTTATTTATTTTTATCCATTGATGTTTTACTGAAGTTTCGCAAGTATCTATCAGGCTGACAATCTGCAATAAAAAATCGATAAATAAAAATAAATAAATATATTTTTTATATTTTTTTCTTTATTTTTCTATATTGATGTTTTTATCTTCCCCACGACTGTGGGGACTGAGGGGTTTTTAAAACTTGAGAAAGTTGAGTATTTTTTTTTGAATAATAGCCTGTTTTTCAACCGAAAAAGCTGGGAAACGGGGGCAATTTTCACGTTTTTAGAGTGTAATCAAGACAATTATGTTAAAAAAGTGCCAAATATTTTGTAATTTATAAAATAATTAGTACTTTTGCAGAAGAATAAAACTTATTTGAATACTAACTAATTTAATTCCGAAATTATGAAGAAACAACTACTCAGCATTGCATTGCTGTCTGCTGTTGTCTCAGGTGCAATGGCGCACGAAATTGGAGACAAGGTGTATAGCAACAGTGCAAAATGGAAGATTACAGGTAAGAATCTTGTAACCAATGGTGATTTCTCAGACCTTTCTCTCGCTGGCTGGACAGCCATTGACGAAACTGTTGACAAACTAACTACATTCGCTGTTCTTGCAGGTCAAGGTGCTGAAGGCAAGAATGAAATCAAGGTAAACGATGGACAGACTGCCCTCAAGAATGGTATTTACCAGACTATCGCAATCGAGCAGGGTGGCACATATATCGTTTCCATGAAGGTGATGAACACCAAAGCCGCAGGTTTCACTGACTTCGACCTCACTGGTGCCAACATCAATTACATCAATGCTTATTACAATACCGACGGTGCGCTCGCTACTGCTGGCGGTACTAACAATACAGTTCTCTCTTATGGTGCTGACGGAGTATGCGGTGGTTATACCTTCTCTTTCACTACAGACAAGTTCACAGAGGTAAACTTTCCGGTAACAGCACCAGCAGACGGTCAGATAGTGATTGACCTCCGCGGTCTCTCTGAGGGACTTGAAATCTGTGATGTTACCTGTCAGGCTGCAGAACAGGTTTATGACACACGTATTCCTGAGAATCGTATCGCTTACATAGAGAGCATCCTCAACAGCTATGACTTCACCGACCGTGATTCCTATGGTGACCTTGCAGAGTCCATTGCGATCATCAAGGAAATGATCAATAACGGTGAAGAAGAAGGTTACGATACTGAGATGGAAAATCTTGAAGGCATGTGGGAGCCGTTTGTTACAGAATGCTTCGCTAATGTGCTTAATACCATCAATACCGGTGGCACTGGTAACTACTCTGCTAACTGGGATAACTGGACAGGAAAGTTTAATAAGATGAGCAGCGATGCTTCTGCCCAGAATGCAGTAAGCGGCTGGTCCTGGTCAACAGACCGTTGGTGTCATAAGACAGCATCTGCAAATTCCCCTCTTCAGATTCAGTGGATGCGTGGCTCTTCTGGCGATTGGGACAATATTGCGACCAATACTACCACTCTCGACAAGGGTACATACTATTTCGGAGTGCAGGGTGCAGGTGGTATGATGACTCTCAACAAGAACCGTTGGGTTCGCTCAGAGGCAAAGGAATGTGCAGAGACATATCTCTTCTTCAATAATGATACCACAGATATGTTCCTCCTCCCTACATCTAATGATATGGCTTCTACTTTTGGTAACGTAATCTATAAGTTTGAGGTTGCAGAGGACAACACACCTGTAAAGTTCGGTATCCGTTGTAATATAGGTCAGAATCAGGTAGCAGGTGATGGCTTTGATGTGAATTTCTTCCATCCAGTGCTTTATAAGGTGCTTGTAGCTGGTGAGCTTACCCCAGAGCAGGATACCTATCTTTCAAATGTTCAGACACAGATTGATGCCCTCAAGGGACGTATCACTGTAGCAGAAGGCTATGTAGCAGCAGACCAGAAGCAACGTCCATGGGGTAAGGAAAATCTCCAGAAGGGTATTGATGAGGCTAAGAAGCGTCTCGCTGTGTGGGAGGCAATGAGCCAGGAAGACCGCCTTGCTACATTGGATAATTTCTCTGCAAAGTATGAAGTTACACAGGCTCCTTACTATGTAGATGGTGCATACGTACTGAAAGATACCACTTATTCTGATGATACAGAGAAGGCACTCCAGAATGTTATCATGAATGCTGGTGTACGTTATATCAACAATGAGTTCATCTCCAAGTTTGAAAGCTACAACGCTCCGCTTCTGGACGTGGTTGCATTGATTGACAATGCCAATGAGACTCTCAACAATCCTCTCTATGCAGATGGCGACAAGACTACATTCCAGAGCAAGATTTCTGAAAGTAAGGCAGCTTATGACGCTATCGTAGCTGCTACAACCGATGCAACAAGAGAAGATGACGTTACTCGTCTGAATGAAATCGTAACTGTTCTTGAAGCCGCTTCTGAGGCATTCAAGAAGAGCGCAGAAATTTCTCCAATCGCTACATTCGACTTCGAAGGAGGTTATGAGAAGATTGACAATGAGGGAGAAGTATCCTATGTTGTCAAGAGCGTAGAGGATAATCTGAACATGGTCTTCGCTGACGGCCAGCTCTCTGATAAGGCAAATGACGTATATGACTACGATCTCTCATATCAGATTGTAAAATCAAAGAGTGACGCTATCAATGACGGCAATATCCTCGTTATCGGTAACACTGTCAATCTCCTTGAGCTTACTGACGTAGTGGCTCCAACTCCAAATGATGTACTTCGTATTGACTTCACTATGTATAATCCTGCATGGGGCAACAGCGTAGGTACTCCAGAAGTATTGCTCCTTGATGCTGAGAAGAACACTATCGGTGGCTTCCGTAGAGGTACATGGAATGCTGTTGACTACTGCTCATTCGGTGACTTAGCCGGCAAACTCTTCGAGACAGACAAGCCTTCACAGTTGAAGGACTGCTTCGCTGTCACTGGCGGTTCGCGTGTGGATTACAAGTTGATTTTCGACTTCAAGGCTCTCACCATGCAGGCAAGCGTAATCCAGTATAAGGGTGATGCCAACACTTGCGAAGTGTCTGCAGAGACTTCAGGCGAGACAGTTCCGTTCGGTGAAGTAAGAAATCTTCCTAAGTATTTCTCTATCAGCGGTGCAGCACCTAAGATGATATCAGCTCGTCGTTCTTCTATCGACAACATCAAGATCTACAGATATGCTTCAAAGGCAACAACATCAGGTATCACAGACGTAGAGACTGAGACTGCAGAGGCAAGCAAGGCTGTCAAGAAGATTGAGAACGGTAAGATCGTAATCGTTAAGGGTGGCAAGAAGTACACCGTAGCTGGTGCACAGATCAAGTAATCCAATCCCTATAACATAAATGCAAGTCCCTCACTCCTTTCGTGAAATGGAGTGGGGGACTTGATGATTACTGATGATTTTCGCTTTTTGCTTATTTATTATAATCCAAGTCTTTGGCTTAGGCTGGAAGCCTATACCGAGCTAAGCGAGAGTAACCCGGGACGAAGTCTCGGGGTTAAAAAACAAATAACAATACCTGTCTGGAATACAGTACCAAAATAATTGTCGGGTTAGAATGGGGGCCGTCTTCCTGTGTATGATAGGTACTGTCTTCCAGACAGTTCTTTCTTTCATCTTTGTAATCCCGAGACTTCGTCCCGGGTTACTCTCGCCATGCTCGGTATAGGCTTCCAGCCTAATCTTTCAGTTCGGAACTATATGTCTTGGCTTGCTTTATCGATTCGCTCTTGACCAAAACAGAATCTTCCTTTGTTATTGCTTTTTCGTAGAAAAACAAGCCAAAATAGATACCCTCACTCTTTAAGAGTGGGGGAATTTTGCGTTAAATTGTTTTTTTTTAATGATTTATGCCGTAATCTCGATTTTTTTTAGTTACTTTGCACCTTGAAATGAAGCGACTATCAAAACTACTGACACTTAATGTCATTTTCGCTCTACTACAAAGGATAAAATATAACTGACAATATACTAATTTAACCAACTTATGAAGAAACTCTTTTTATGTGCGTCTTTTGCGTGCCTAGGACTCTTCTGCTCATGTCAGAAAGACGAACTGGTACCGGAAGATTCAAAGCCGGAATGGCTGGGTTCGAGCATTTATGAGGAACTTAAGTCGGCTACACACCTCACAGGTACGTTTGACACTTACCTCAGACTGGTGAAAGACCTCGGCTATGATGAAGTCCTCTCACGAACCGGAAGTAAAACAATCTTCCCTGCTAACGATGATGCCTTCGCCCGCTTCTTTGCATCAAAGAATGCTTTTGGCGTGACATCCTACGAACAACTGACTCCTGCTATGAAGAAGCAACTGCTTTACAGTTCAATGCTTGACAATGCAATGCTCGCTTCTATGCTATCCAATGTAAAGGCTGATGACAACAATGTAAGCCGCGGAGTTGCAGTAAAGCATGCTTCAAACATCTCTGTCATTGACTCAATCACCACAATCTACAACGGTGCTCTCATGCCACAGGGCAACACCTACTGGGATGCTTACCGCACCAGAGGCATCAATGTGGTCTATGACGCTACAAAGCCAATGATCGTTCACTTCACACGTGAACAGATGCTCAACAACAACATCACCACAACAGGAACCGATTGCGACTTCTCAATCATCCGTGGAGAAAAGGTCGGCACCAACATTGCAAACTCTGACACTGCCTATATCTACCAGACAAGAATCATAAATCAGGACGTAACCTGTCAGAACGGATATGTGCATCAGGTGAATGACGTAGTACTCAATCCTGGAAACATCGGTCAGGTGCTCCGTTCTGAAGGCAACACTAAGCTCTTCTCCCGCATCGTGGATTACCATTGTGCCCCTTATTACAATGCTATCACCACAAATGACTACAACTCCTGGGCTCGTCAGAACGGAGAAGCAACCATCGACTCTATCTTCGAAGTACGCTATTTCGCTTCAGCTCATTCACAGGATGGCAAGCCAAACGTGCTCGATCCAGCAGGAAATCCAGTGGCAACAAACCATCGTCTCAACTGGGACTTGGGCTGGAACCAGTATTATCCATCATCCACTTCAGCCCTTGCACTCGCAGATATGGGCGCTATCCTCGCTCCTACAGACAAGGCAATGGAGGAATACTTCTGTAATGGAGGTGGTGGAGCTTACTTCATCGAGCTTTATGGCGATCCGGTGCTCAAGTATCAGAACACACCTGAGAACCTTCCTGCCAACCTTGACGCAATGTTCAAGAATGACCCTAACGGTATTCTCACCAGTTTTGTGAACAATCTGATGCAGGGTTCATTCGTAACCACCACCCCAAGCAAGTTCGGTACCATCACCAATCAGGGTTCAGGAGACTTCATGGGACTCCTTGTTTCCGACCTCAACGTGACGGAAGACGGCAAGTATGACGTCGCTATCGCCAGCAATGGAGTGGTATATAAGATAGCTTCCATGATTGCACCGGATATGTATCAGTCAGTACTTGGTCCTGCTGTGACCTATCCAGAGCTTTCCATCATGGGTGAATTCGCTTCCGACAAGACATCAGGAGCCAACAAGTCTATCTTCGGAGCAGACCTCTACTATTATCTCATGGCAATGAAGGCTAACTACCTCTTCTTCATTCCTTCTAACGAGTCAATGACAAAATGCTACATTGACCCAGTGTCATTAGGTTCTTCTCAGCCACGAGCACTCGAATTCTACACACATTCAGAGAAGATTCCAGGAACCGAACGCTATCAGGACTACTACGGCGTACGCCTCCATCAGGTGACATTCGATGAGAACGGCAAGGCCGCAATCAATCCAACTCATTACAATGAGATAGCCAACATCGAGTCAAAGAATCCTTCCGACTACGCTTCACAGGTCTATGACCTCCTCAATTACAACACTATCGTGCTCGATGCTGGAAAGAGTCCTGCCGACAACGAGTACTTCCTCACCAAGCATGGCGGCGCTATCCGCATCAAGGGCTTTGCTGAAAGTGGCGGTAACTTCACAGGAAAGGTATATGGCGGCGCGCAGATAGACAATGGAGTAGAGCCGGCTACCATCGTAAAGGGATGGAAAGAAAAGAACGGTTGGGCTTTTCAGCTTGACGGACTTATCCAGCCTTCACTCACAAGTGTCTATGGACTCCTCACAAAGAACAGCGACAGATTCACACAGTTCCTTGACCTCTGCGGTCTCTTCGAGAATCAGGATCTCCTCACTTTCGCTGGAATCGAGGCAACGGCAGAAATCGGAACAGCTCCACAGGAACGCTATTTCGTATTCTCAAACAAGTCTAACAAGGCTCTCGACAACAATATCAATTTCTTCAACGGATACAACTACACATTCTTTGCTCCAGATGACGATGCAATGAACAAGGCATACGCTCTCGGACTTCCTACAGAGGAACAGTTGATGGAGATATTCGATAAGTATAATGGTCATGAAGATGAGTATTCAGAGGAAGAAATGACAGAGGCAAAGGCACAGGTGCTCAATATGCTCAATGCTCTCCGTGCCTTCGTGCGCTACCATTTCCAGAACAATTCAGTCTTTGCAGACAAGAATGTGAAGAAGGCTACATACCAGTCACTCTACTCTTCAGACCTCGGTATTCCAGTAAACATCACCACACAGGCTACTGACGGAGTGCTCTCTGTCAGCGATGCTTCTGGCAAGACCATCACTGTGGATGCAAAGAATGCGTCACACCTCAGCAATAAGATGACCCGTGACTACGAATATAACACGGTAAAGAACAGTGCCACATCCATTGCGGTATCTTCTACAGCTGTCGTACATGAGATTTCAACCCCTCTTTGCTACACTACTTCAGGTCGCTATGATGACAAATGGTCCACAAGTGCAGCTCGCAAGGCTGCTGCCAAGAACTACTCAGCGACTAAAAAACTCTCTAACAACTTCAAAGACTAATTAACTATGTCAAAGATAAAAACAATATTGACACTGTTGCTCTGTGTAGTGGCTCAGGTTGTCATGGCGCAGTCTAAGGTCATTTCTGGTACTGTAGAAGATGCACTGGGACCTGTCATGATGGCTAACGTGACCGAACGAGACGGAAACAACCGTATCGTAAACGCTACGCAGACCGATATGATGGGTAACTTCTCCATGGAGATAAAGAACCCGAAGAACAAACTTGTCATCTCTTTTGTCGGTTCAAAGACGCAGACTTTGACCATCGGTGACAAGACTACATTCGCCATCAAGCTCGAAGACGAGAAGACTACCCTCAACGAAGTGACCGTACGTGGTCGCCGTACCAACTCAGGTGGTCTCAATATCAACAAGAAAGAAATCACAACTGCCCAGCAGGTGTTCGACCTTTCAGAGGTAGAAGGTATGGCTTTCACCTCTGCCGACGAGGCACTTCAGGGTGAGATTGCAGGTCTTGATATCGTAAGCAATTCCGGTAACCTCGGTTCCGGTACCACAATGCGTCTCCGTGGTGTTACCACCATCAACGGAAATGCAGAGCCACTTATCGTCGTTGACGACAAGATCTTCGATAATCCAGACCAGAACTTCGACTTCACAGCGCCTACAGAAGAAGACTATGCTTCCCTCCTTTCAGTCAATGTGGAGGATATCGCAAACATTTCTGTGCTCAAGGACGCTGCCGCTACTGCCGTTTGGGGCTCAAAAGGTGCCAACGGTGTAATCATGATTACTACCAAGCGCGGTTCACGTGGAAAACCATCAGTCAACTTCTCATATAAGTTTACAGGCACATGGCAGCCAAAGGGCTATACTCTCCTCAACGGTGACGACTACTCTATGCTTCTCAAGGAGGAATACTATAACCCTAACCAGTCAAATACTGCGACATCAAACATCCGTGAGATCAACTACGACAAGTCATGGGCTGACTACGAAAACTGGAACAACAACACTGATTGGGTAAAGGCAGTGACACAGTTTGGTGCCCTTCATTCCTACAACCTCAACATCTCAGGTGGTGGTAAGAAGGCTACCTTCCGTATCTCAGGCGGTTATGACCATCAGACAGGTTCCATCATCAAGCAGGAACTCAACCGTCTCTCTACACGACTCGTGCTCGATTACAACGTGTCAGACCGCATCCGTTTCTCCACCAACTTCGCTTTGGTATATACAGACAACCTCCAGAACTATGTAGGACTGCTCGGTATTGCCCAGAAGCTCGCTCCTAACATGAGTATCTATCGTCAGGATGCAAGCGGAAATGACACCAATGACTTCTATATCATGGCTCCGGAAGGAACGCTCAACGGCAACACTCCTTACACCGGCAACTACTCTTCTTACGAGCTTCGCTCAGTGCGTGACCTCGGTAACCCTGTAGCTTACGCCAACCTTTCATGGAAGCGTGACAAGACTTACCGTATTACTCCAGACTTCAACATCAAGTATGAACTCCTCGGTACAGGAGCACAGCAGCATCGTCTGACATTCAATGGACGCGTGGATTTCGATATCTACGCCCGTTCAGTGCCGACTTACTGCTCTGCAGGCGTACAGTCATATGTCTGGAACTATAAGGATGACAAGAACAGCAAATACTACAGTCCTGCTGACAACACAGAGTCAAACCGCCTGAAGGTGGGTGGACGTGCAGAACTCATATTCACTCCATACTTCAAGAACGAAGATATCACGATGTCAATGCTTGCCCGTTACGAGATGAGCACACAGAGATATTCTTCACAGTACATCGGTGAATACTCACTTCCTGGAGGCATTACATCTCCTACAGTGGATGCGGCTATCACCAAACTCTCAAGCAGCAACAGCCGTTCCAACTCACAGAACATCACTTACAACGGTCACTTCTCATACAAGGAGCGCTATAGCCTCGGTTTCTCACTCCGTGCTGACGGTGACTCCAAGTTCGGTCCTAAGCAGAAATGGGCATATTTCCCAGGTGTTTCCCTGCGTTATAACCTCTCTGATGAGCCGTTCTTCAAGTCCATCCGCAATGTCGTTTCAATGGCTGCGGTACGTCTTTCCTGGGGTGTTAACGGTAAAGCACCGGACAGCGACTACCTCTTCTATAATACATATAGCAGCGGTACAGGTGCGTATGGTTCCTACAGCAAGATGGATGGCTTGAAGCTCGACGACCTTCGTTGGGAAAAGACATCATCTTACAACATCGGTTCCAACATCGCTTTCCTCGATGATATCATAGAAATCGACTTCGATTACTATCACAAGGACACCAAGGACCTTCTCCAGAAGAGCGTTACAATCCCTTCAACATCAGGTTATGCTTCACTCGCTTACCAGAATGTAGGACGTATGACCAATGATGGTTGGGAATTGAATGTCAATGCAAAGAAGTTTATCAAGACAAAGAAATTCACACTCTCCGCAGGTTTCAACATCTCACAGAACTACAATGAAATCAAGGAGATGGACAAGCGTGTGCTCGATAACGTGAACTCCAGCTGGACAGCTACCAGCCGTGGCTCTTTCCAGAACCGTATCCAGGTAGGCAACCCGCTCGGTTCTATCTATGGTTTCCGCTATAAGGGAGTCTATCAGTATTCATACGACTGGCTCCTGAATGAGCAGATAGAGAAAGGATGGAGCACTGACGAGTTTGAATCTGCCATCAATGGTATGCTTGCTGAGGGCAAGACAATGCCTGTAGTGGTAGGTGCTGACGGCAAGGTCATCATGAAGTCAAACGGTCAGCCACAGCGTATGGTCTATAACTACAATGAAGGCTCTGCCACATATTCCTTCCAGGGTGGTGACGCCATTTATGAAGACATCAATCATGACGGTCAGATCAATGCCCTTGACATCGTGTATCTCGGCAACTCTCTGCCAAAACTCAGCGGTGGTTTCAACTTCAACGTGACATACGGACGCTGGGGCATCAGAGCACGTTTCATGTATCGCTATGGTAATAAGGTGGTTAATGCAGCGCGTCTGTCACTTGAAAATATGTCAGGAGCTTACAACCAGTGCTCTACAGTCAACTGGCGTTGGCGTAAAGACGGTGACGTAACCCCAATCCCACGTGCGATATTCGTATATGACAATGCTTCTGCATACAACAGTCAGGGCTCTGACCGCTATGTAGAAGACGGTTCTTTTGTGCGTTTCCAGAATCTCCAGATCTCCTACAACTTCGACAAGAAGCTCATAAAGAAGTGGGGAATCAATAGATTGCAGTTTTATGCTTCAGTGAACAACCTCTTCTGCTGGACCCGTTACTCAGGTGTTGACCCGGAGATTTCAGTAGGTGGATGGGGCGTTGCAACGGACAGTTCGCAGACACCACGTTCCAAGTCATTCACTGCAAGCTTCCAGATTGGTTTCTAATATGGAGTAAAGCATAAAGTAACAAGATTAATGAAAAAAGTTATGAAAATAAATATTTCAAAATATATTAAAGCAAGTAGAACGGCATTCTACGTTACGCTTTATTCGCTACTCTCTGCTACTCTCGCTTCATGCGTAGATACCATCATTCTCCCGGACGACAAGACCGTGGAGGAAGACTGGTGGCAGAAGAAAGAACAGGTGGAGAATATGGTGAACGGTGCTTACAATGCCATGGCATCTTCAAACGTCCAGCTGAGACTTATCGTGTGGTCATCACGTTCTGACGAACTGACTGTCAACACATCACTCAGCAACAGTGCCCTCAACCAGATCAACTCAGCGAATATCCAGACGGACAACACCTATGCAAACTGGGGAGATCTCTACAGCGTAATCAACTGTTGCAACCTCGTCATTGACAAGTCAGCCGAGGTTATGGACATCGACCCAAGCTATCTTGAGGGTGATCATAATAATAATGTGGCTCAGATGAAGGCTCTCCGCGCCCTTTGCTATCTGTATCTCATCCGCACTTTCCGCGATGTGCCATTGGTTCTGACTCCTTTCAAGCAGAGTTCACAGGAACTTAACGTGGAGCAGGTGGCTCCAGGCGTGGTCCTCGACCAGATTATCGCTGACCTTGAGGAGGTTAAGAACCATACTCTCACCACTTCAAATGTATATACACAGTGGCAGAAGATGGGCAAGATTACCCGCAATGGTGTCTATGCCATCCTTGCAGACGCTTATCTCTGGCGTGCTTCAATCCTCGGAAATGAGGCAGATTACGACAAGTGTATCGAGTGCTGTGACTATATCCGCAACCAGAGAGCCATGGTATCAGGCAATGGTTCACATTTCGGTTCACAGTCATTTTCCGATGATGACGGATGGGGACTCAACAGCGGCACCTCTTATTACAAGGTATTCAACGGCAAAGATGATGAGTCTCTCCTCGAACTTTGCTACAATGACAACGTAGGTCTCTGCAATGCTTATTACAAATACAAGAACTCAAGTTCTGCACAACCATATTTCTACACTACCGTAGCTTATGGCAAGGCAGTGAAGGACGCATCAAGTTCTGTATTCTGTGAGGACGATGCTGCATACGATGTGCGTGGTTTCGAGAGCGTATATGGTTACAATGAGGATAATGATGAAGGCATCCGCATCCGTAAATACGTAGCTATGAACGGTGTGAACGGACAGTTGAAGGCAGAAAATGCTCCTCAGCGTGACTACTCTCCTTACCAGAACAACTGGATTGTCTATCGTGCTTCCGACGTAATGCTGATGAAGGCAGAGGCAATGACCCAGAAGGCGGCTCTCATCATCAAGGCTGCTGATGCTGAATATCAGAAGCTTGCCACAGCCAACACTCTCAATGACTCTCTCTCTATCGCACAGAATCTTGAGCAGGTGAATGTCAAGGCGGCCGCTCTTACACAGACAGCATGTCGTCAGGTGCAGATAGTCCATACCCGTGCTCTTACAGACAGCAAGGAATGCTCAGTGGATTCCACCGCTTATGGCTTCACCACTGTCGATAAGGACAATATCTCTGCATACGTCACACGTCAGGTATCAGGTTACAGCACCCTCGCTTCCATCATCACAACTCTTGAGACTCTCGTCATGAATGAGCGTGCCCGCGAGCTTTGCTTTGAGGGAAAGCGCTGGTTTGACTTGCTGCGTTACAACTATCGCCATGTGGAAGGAGTGGATTATTACCGTAAGCTCACAGACTTCGGCGGCAAATACGTGAATAATTACGCTGGTTTCAATTCCTATATCCAGCGTAAGAACGCCGGTGGTTCAGCCATTGTGTCAAAGATGCCGTCAGAGCCTTACCTCTATATGCCTATCATCAAGAGCGAGACAGACGTAAACGAACTTCTGAAGCAGAACCCTGTATATTCAGACAACTCCACAATGGACAAGAATTACTAATTGCAGAATATCGGGAAAAGAATATAAATTAGTGGTTTTTGATTAAAGAACAAGGAACAATGTTTCTTTTACTCTTAAACAAGATATATATAATATGAACAAGAATATAATAAAGATAGCACTTGGAGTGATGTTCGGTTCAGCAGTGGGACTTACATCATGTATCAAGGAAATCGACGAGTCTAACCTCTATACCTTTACTGGTCAGACCATCGAGGACTACCTTGAGGCTAACGACTCCATCTTTTCTGACTTCAATGTCATAATGGAGCGTTCCGGCTATAATCGCCAGATGTCCTCATACGGTCAATATACTTGCTACGCTCCTGTCAACAGCGGCGTGAGAAAGTATATCGACAGCCTTTACAATGACACCACTGACTATGTGGAGAATGCTGCAGGCGAAAAGACCTTGCTCCATCATGGCATGACAGAAAATTCGCTTGATGGCCTGACAGACTCCCTTTGCAAGGACATTGCGCAGTATCATATCTCTGCCATGCTCAATTCCTACATCGACCAGCTCAGCAATGTCAATGGCGCATCCATATCCACTATCCTCAATACTCCTTTCATTTCAAAGCTTGACAATGACGGTGTAGTGCGATTCAATGATGTGGCAGAGGTGCTGGAATTCGACCAGGAGATGACCAATGGCTACGTTCACGTGATAAGTGACGTGATTCCTCGTACCACCCAGAAGGTGGACAAGGTGTTCAACCGTCATAAGGAGTTCAGCATCTTCTATGATGCTCTCCGTCTGACAGGTCTTGCCGACACCCTCAACGGTCCGGTGAAGAAGGACGCTACCTACAGTCTTGACAATATATCAGGTCGTCCAGGTTCAGGAATGTCAAGCGGCAGATACTTTGTTCCGAAGGAATGTAAGATTTCATATACCGTCTTTGCCGAGACCAACGAGACCTTGGCACGTTATGGTATCACAGATTTCGCATCGCTCAAGGCAAAGTGTATCGAGTGGTATGCCAATGCAAAGGACTGGTATGACTATCCTGGCAAGGATGAATATGAGATTAGCACAGGCGATGACTACACCTATAAATATAATGTGGTCAATATGTTCATGCGCTATCATATCATCAAGGCTGGCATGACAAAGTCAAAATTGACTTACGTCCGCAACGCTTCCAATCAGGACTGGAACTATGCTTTCGGTGGAGAGCCATTCGATTACTATGAGACAATGCTCCCTCATGCTCTCATGAAGATATGGCAGCCCCTCTATCAGAACACTGGAGCGCAGACAAACATCTGGATCAACCGTTACCGCCAGAACAATACTCTGACTGATGAGATAGGTACTATGGGTAAGGACGAGACCCACCAGATCATCAGGCAGGGCGTGATGGTCAGCAACAAGGCTGCTGACATCCAGGCATACAATGGATATATCCACACCATCGAGGATGTACTCGTCTATGATGCCGACGTTCCAAACCACGTTCTCCACGAGCGTATGCGCATGGACTCAGGTTCGATGCTCTACGAACTGATAAGCAACGATATCCGTTATGCTACTCCTGCCGAGATCGGCGCCCGCAACCTCTCAAGCAATGACGGCACAATGGTACGTCTGCCTCTCGATTATTTCGACAATCTCGTAAGCTACAACCAGAAGACCAAGCTGGCGTGGTACTGCACAGGCGCATGGCGTGCATGGCAGGCAGACCAGATTTCCGGTTGGGATGAGTACGACTTTGCAGTCCGTCTCCCTGCTGTTCCTACAGGAGACTATGAGATACGCGTCATCTTCCCTCCTATGGCAAACGGTGGATTGATGCAGTATTACCTCGGCACCTCCAGTGACCCGTCATCAATGCAGCCTCTCGGCATTCCTTTCGATGCGCGTTATCCTAACTCCACGATTGATGCTGACCGTGATGCTACCGGTTATATGCTATCTTCTGAGTTCTCCGACTATGGCGTTGCTTCCGACCTCGTGATGAGAAACCACGGCTATATGCGTGCTCCTGCATCGTTTGCCCGTGGTAACGGTGATGGTAAGGGCCGTTCAAATCCTATCTATACCCGCGTCACAGACCCATCAACGATGCTCACATCGCTCATCAACTGTTGCCGCTACGAGGAAGGTTACGGTACTTCCATGATGCGTAAGATTCTCGGTACGGTCCATCTCGACCAGAGCAAGGACTACTGGCTGCGCATCAAGAACCTCCTTACGGGATATGATCAGCTCGGTTTCTCTTTCGATTTCCTCGAACTCGTGCCTGTAGATATCGTGAACTCTCAGGACTACACCGAGGACTGGTACTAATTTATGGGAACAGACCGGTAAGTTCAATATGCCGGTCTTCCTGAAAATCCGAGATAATTCAGATACATACAGTTATCATAGAATAACGGGAAACCCCAGAAAAGAATAAAGAAAATATATGAAAAAATCAAATAAAATAGGTATGATGATGGTAGCGGGTTGCATGCTTGCTGCCACCTCATGCTCCGATTTCAGCGACTATAACGCTATAGACGCATCAGCCGAGCCTTCTGCCGACAAGACCCTGTGGGAGAATATCAAGGCTAATGCCAATCTCAGCGACTTCGCACAGGTGCTCGAAAAGGTGGGTTACGACAAGATACTCGACGAGTCCCACACCTATACCGTATGGGCACCGGTCAATGGTTCGTTTGACAAGGATTCGCTTTTCCGCCTTTCCGACTCAAAGATCATCAAGGAATTTGTCAAGAATATGGTGGCAAACTATGCCCATCAGGAGACTGATGTCAATGATACCACTGTATTCATGCTCAATGAGAAGCTCCTGAAGTTCCATGGCAAGAACACTTCCAGCATGACTTTCGACGGTCAGTCACTCGTGGCAAATGCGGATCTCTCAGCCTACAATTACCCGAGCACCAACGGTATTCTCTATACTGTCAGCAGTCCTTCCACCTTCCGTTCCAATGGATATGAGGTAATCACTGACGTGAAGGGCCAGGCAGGCAAGTTTTATGACATGATAATGAAATATCATACCGAGACTCTTGACGAGAAAAACTCCGTAAAGGGCGAAATCGTCAATGGCCTCCAGGTGTATGATGACTCTGTGCTCATCGTGAGCAATACATATACAGAGGGCGCTCTCCGCTCCAAGCTGACCAGTGAGGACTCACTCTACACAGTCCTTATCCCTAATGATGAAGCGTGGACTGAGGCTTATGACCGTATCACGAAGTATTACAACTATCTTCCTGAGATGGTCTATCAGGACCTTACAGACTCTAAACTTTCTGGTGTCAAGGGCGGAGCCAACACCACCGGTACCTGCTTCATGGCGATAAAGCTCGGCCAGAAGTCTGTCAAGCTCACCTCAAAGCCTGCAGATTCCGAGTTCAGCGACAATGCCACTTACTGGACAGACTCCATCTCAAAACGTTTCCTCACCAATGATCTCATCTATTCTGAGACCAACACCAAGTACAACTCCAAGTTCTCTGACGGTCAGAAGTTTACTGAAGGCGACTCTATTTACAGCACCGCACGCAATCTGCTGACAAATCTTCCAGAGCTCGACAAGGCAACGGTGGAGACAAGGCTGCTCAGCAACGGTCATGCACGCATCATCAACAAGTTCCCGTTCAAGTCTTGGGAGACATACGCACCGGAAATCCGCACCCGTAACGTAGGCCGTTATGTCACAGCAGCCGGTAACAACGTGTCAAGAGTGACCGTTATCAATCCACCAAAGCACATCTGTACCTTCGACAAGCCTGATGAGGTGAACCTCAATTATGTTCGTGTCAATGTGCCGGAGGGCAGTGCTTTCGCTCCGGAAATGGACTTCCCGCTCCGCAATGTCCTCTCCACCACATACGATATCTACGCTGTTGTGGTGCCGGGATGGATAGAGCATCTTCGTGACGATACCTATGAGAGGAAGCCTTACACTCTCCGTTTCGACATCAACTATACCGATGCTGACAACAAGGAGGTGCGCGGACGTTTCAATGGCGAAGAACTCGTCACCACTGCAGCGCAGGTGGTCAAGGTTCCGGCATTCGTCTGTGGAGCTGAAAAGGTGGATACCATCAAGCTCGGACGCGTCACTTTCCCTGTCTGCTATGCAGGAACAGAGGCTTATCCTAACATCAAGGTGTACTGCACTCTTACCAGCTTCGGCTCTGCAAACCGCATGAAGTACGACCAGCAGATACGTATTGCAAATATCATCATGAAGCCTATCGACCTCGTGGAATACGAAGAGAAACTCAAAGCAACTAAAGAAGACTAAAGGATATGAAATATACATTTTTCAATATACTCCAGCAGCAGAGTCTCAGACTCTCTCTATGCTGCCTTGCAGTAGGTCTCTGCACATCCGCATTGGCACAGGACGAAACGTCTGACGACGGTTCTGAAGGCTTCAATGCTCCAAAGCGTGCCGCTGTCAAGGACAAGAACCATCTCATTTACGTCTCAGGCATCGTCTTCGACAATGCCACCAGGACTCCCCTTGCAGGTGCCCGCATCCAGGTGCTCGGCAATGAGAAATACACAGCGATGTCAAATGCAGAGGGTAAGTTTACCATCAAGCTCCCTGACTTTGCCTCCGCACTCTATGTCAGCGCCCCTCGCCACATGGCGCAGCAGGTGGGCATCAATGCGAATGACTCATCGCAGACCATCCGCATCTCAATGCTGAGCGACAAGTTCCGCACCATGTACGGCAACTTCACCGAATATACAGCCAAGGCTTCCACCAAAGCGAGAAGCGGAAATGCCATCATCGACGAGGATATCGAGAATGCTCTCGGTGCTGATGTCCGTGCTATCCAGCGTTCCGGCACCATCGATGGCGGCTCAGTTCTCTTCATCCGTGGTCTCAATTCCCTCAATGCCAATGCCCAGCCGCTCATCATCATCGACGGAGTGGAGATGGATATGCAGCAGGACCGCACCGTTCTCCACATCGGACGTGCGATGAATATGCTCTCCACCATCTCTCCTGAGGACATAGAGAATGTGACTGTGCTCAAGAATGCCACTGCCCTCTACGGCTCGCGTGGTGCCAATGGCGTGATAATCATCGAGACAAAGCGCGGTCATTCCATGGCTACACGCATTGACGCCAACATCTCTGCCGGCATCACTCTCAAGCCACGCCAGTTCAGCATGATGAATGGCAGCCAGTGGCGCTCTTATGCCACCGAGATGCTCGGCACCATCTCTGCCCTCCGCAAGCCGGAGAACCGTGACATTACGTTCAATTTCCTCGATGACAATCCTGACCGTTATTATTATCCTATCTATCATAATGACACAGACTGGCAGGATGAAGTCTATCGCACAGCCATCACCCAGAACTACAGCATCAACGTGCAGGGTGGTGACGACATAGGTATGTATAACCTTTCCGTAGGCTATCTCGACTCAAAAAGCCCGATAAAGGAGAGCAACTTCGACCGTCTGAACGTGCGTTTCAACACTGATATCAAGATTCTCTGGAACCTTGAGACCAAGTTTGACATGTCATTCTCACGCACCAACAACACTCTCTTCGACAATGGTTTCGCGTCCGACCTCGGTGTTTCCACCATCACGTCGCCTACAGCCCTCTCTCTGATCAAGTCACCGCTCTGCACTCCGTACCAGTACAACAAGCATGTGGGCGGATTTACCTCCCTGCTCTCATCTTACGATGACTTGTTCGCTCCACTCTCACAGGCTGTCTATGGTAATTCCTACGGCTATTCCCTTGCCAATCCCGTGGCTATCCTTCAGGTGGCAAACGGTGACAACAAGAACAAGGTGGAGAATACATACTTCAATGTGCACATCGCTCCGAAGTACACCTTCTCTGACCGCCTCTCCCTTACCACGGCATTCAGCTATTACCTCAACCGCAACTCACAGCGTTACTATCGTCCTACCGAGGGCGTTCCTCCATTTGAGGTGGCAGGACTCGGCACTGTCTTCAACAAGACACAGTCACTCTTCGCCAAGGAGACCAACGTGATGAGCGACACCCACGCTGACTGGAACAACAAGTATGGCGCACATTCCATCAATGCTACGCTCGGTTTCCGCTATACTTTCTTCTCTTACGACGGCAGCGACGCTTCTACCCAGTACAAGTCAGCGCAGAATGACAAGAACCCATTCGTCTCTGCAGATACCAATTCCGGCTATCCCGGCATAGGTGGAGCCAACGATGTGTGGAAGAACATGCAGTGGTATGCCACAGCCGACTATGATTACCAGAACCGTTACTTCGCCACTGTCTCCCTCCTTGCTGAGGCCAATAGCCGTTTCGGTGAGAATGCTTCCGGTGCTCTCAAGGCTTTCGGCACACAGTGGGCCATCTTCCCAAGCGTACAGCTCGGCTGGGTGATGTCCAATGAGAACTGGTTCCCTAAGAACAATCTGGTCAATTACCTCCGCATCAATGCCGGTTTCGACATCAGCGGCAATGATGGTATCGACAACTATGCTGCACTCACATCGTTCAATGCCATCCGTTTCAACGGCGATGCCATCGGTGTGCAGCTGACAAACATCGGTAATGACAAGATAAAGTGGGAGACCACTAACAAGTTCAACGTGGGTTTCCAGACCAATATGGTCAACAACCGTGTCGGAGTAAACTTCAATTACTTCATCCACAAGACCAATGACCTCCTTACCCTTGTGAATTTCTCCACACCTATATCAGGTATCAACAACTACTGGACCAATGGCGGCAAACTGGAGAACAAGGGTTTTGAGGCTACCATCACAGGCAAGCCAATCGCAGCAAAGGATCTCAACCTTGAAATCGGTGCAAGCGTAGGTCACTATAAGAATGAGGTGACCGCTCTCCCTGAGCGCAGCTACACTGATGGAGCAAAGCATTTCTCTGACGGCACTTACGTGAAGTCTGTCTATGGCGACAACAATATCATCGTCTCCAAGGGCAATCCTGCCGGACTCTTCTATGGCTACCAGACCCATGAGTACGTCTTCGCCACTGATGCTGAGGCTGCAAAGGCAGGTAAGGACGGCTATCTCTATATGCTCGACGCTTCCGGCAACAAGGAATACTTCAAGGCCGGCGACGTGCATTTCGTTGACCAGAACAATGACGGCGTGATAGACGAGAACGACAAGGTGGTGCTCGGTGACCCTAATCCGGACATCTACGGCAACATCTTCGCCACTCTCAACTACAAGAACTTCACTCTCGACCTCGGATTCAATTACTCTCTCGGCAATGATGTCTATAACTATCAGCGCTCTATCCTCAATTCCGGCTCTACTTTCTACAACCAGCAGGTGAAGGAACTCAGCCATTGGAGATATGAAGGACAGGTGACATCCCTCCCACGTCTCGCTTACGGCGACCCGAAGGGCAACAACCGCTTCTCCGACCGCTGGATAGAGGATGGCTCTTACCTCCGTCTGAAGAATGTGCGTCTCACATACGAGATCAACATCCCGGAGGCATGGCAGTCATGGCTGCAGGGTCTCTCCGTATGGGGTGAGGCACAGAATGTCTTCACTCTCACCAAATACACAGGCATCGACCCTGAGTTCAGCGCCGGAAACAGCGTGTTCTATCAGGGCATTGACTGCGGAACAATCGCCCAGAGCCGTGCTTTCGTGCTTGGTGTGAAGATTAATTTGTAAGTATGTTGTCTGGTTGTTTTGTTGTTTAGTGATTTTGTTGAATGTATAAACAAGGCAAACAACAAGACAACAAGACAACAAAACAACCAACCAACAAGACAACAAGACAACAAAACAACAAAACAACAATGAAAATAATATATACAGTAATAGCAGCGTTGGGACTCCTCTCTGCTACATCCTGTCAGGATATGCTCAGTGTCGATAACGACAGCATGATCAAGGATCCCGCGCTCAACCAGAAGACAGACTCTGTATTCTATGCCCTCGGCATCGCCCAGGCAATGCAGCAGGCTGCTGACCAGTATTTCTTCGTGGGTGAGATGCGCGGTGAACTCGTGTCTCCTACCACCTATGCCAATACCAATCTCAAGCAACTCGCTGACTATTCAGCCTCCACTGCCAACGCATACGACAGTGCCTACGTATATTATAAGGTGATAAACAACTGCAACTATTACCTTGCCCACCGTGACACGACGCTCTATACCGGCGCTACCAACGTCACTATCAATGAGTATGCAGCCGTGGCAGCATGGCGCGCATGGGCTTATCTCCAGCTTTGCCGCACCTACTGCGGAAATGCAAGCGAGGGAATCCCATTCTTCACTAAGCCTATCACGCAGATTTCCGAGATTCAGGAAGACAATTTCCCTAAGAAGAACATCAAGGGCATTGTGGAAGAGCTGGCTCCTGAACTGGAGAAATTCAGCGCAATGCACGTACAGGTGCCAAACTTCGGACGAGACACCTATGGCGTGGGCAAGACAAACTGGGGACAGACCAAGAACATCAGCCCTTCATCCCTCTTCGTTCCGGTGGATGTAATCCTCGGCGAGATGTATCTGGAGGATGCGCAGTATCTCAATGCAGCGAAGAAATATGCCAAGTATCTGACGGAGAACAATGTCCCTCTGCAGAGGATAGGCTCTTTCCGCAACTCAGGAAACAGTATGTTTTTCAATGCGCCTGTGGATATGGGAACGTACAATATGTTTGCATCGACTTACACCGGTGCGTTCAGCAACATGGCGAAGCCTACGGATGCCCTCTGCTATATCCCGATGGCAGTCAGCAAGACACAGGGCAAGACCACAGGTGTGCCGCTCGCTTTCGGTTATGATTACTATTCCACAGACGCTTCTTCCAACTGCCCTCGCGTGGAGAATCCACAGCTTGCGCCATCCAAGACTTTCTACAGTCTGACAGATTCTGCCGTCTATTACTATTATCCGTCAGCTACTGACAAGAATGGCACTGCGCTTTCTTATCCTACCACTGTAAGCCAGTGGAAGTGTGGCGATGGTCGTGCCTCCTATGGTGACGGAAAAAGCGACGAGAATATCCTCAACCGCGATGCTACGGACACCACAAAGGTGTACATCGGAAAGAACAGGACCGCCAACATCATCCTCTACCGTAACTCCACCATCTATCTCCACTTTGCCGAAGCAGTAAACCGTGCCGGCTATCCAGATCTCGCATTCGCGGTGCTCAAGAATGGTATCTCCGATTATCTGAAAGACCTCGTGATGCGTCCTGTGCTCCAGAAGACCGAAGCTGGTGACACCCTCTATGATGAAGCTGGCGAGCCTGTCTATAAGATTCCTGCCTACACATATCTCAAGCAGGAGTCATACGATGCCCTTGAGGGCGACCTGCTCTTCCTCAATGCAGAGAATGTCAGCAAGTTCCCTTGCGAGAATGTCTATGGCATCCATGCCCACGGAGCCTCTTCCTTCAACAGTGCCAATGTGGAGAACCTCGTTTCCGTCACAGGATCCAAGGCAAGTGCAGTAGGTTCACAGGCAAACCTCCACTATATGCCAGACGTGATAGTAGGCGAGAAGCTTGCAGAGCTTGCCAAACTGATGAATATCGACGGCAAGGCTTCCGACCGCGAGTCTTACATCGACGCTATGGAAGACATCCTCTGCGATGAATACGCAAAGGAGTTCGCCTTCGAAGGTTGCCGTTTCTACGACCTTCAGCGCATGGCGCGCCACAAGAACGAGAGCGGCATCTACGGTGGCAACTACGGTTCCCGCTGGTTTGCCAAGAAGCTTGAGGGCAACAACCCTGCCAAGTCTCTCCTTGAGCCATCAAACTGGTACTTGCCTTTCAAGTGAAGAATGTTGTCTGGTTGTTTTGTTGTTTTGTGATTTAGTTGTTTGTTTGCAATCAACAAGACAACAAGACAACAAGTCAACAAGACAACCAGATTTCTGTGAGCAATGCGGGCTGAAGGCCCAATGAGCACATAGCCCATGGCAGCGCCATGGGTGTAACGACGAACACCACCAACGCCCTACAAGGGCAAAAGCATGATATCCCAGTGGGGTTGATTGTGCTTTTGTCCTTGAAGGGCGTTTCTGCATTAGTAACTTACAAGCAACCGTTGCCTAACCTATCCACCTCTTATTAAATAAGAATGGAAGAATGGAAGTTACACTTTTTCCAAATCGTTCCATTCGGGACCGTCCTTGGTCCCGCAATCCCCCCATTTTTTTCCTCGATTGCAGCTTTTTTAATAAAAATCAGCGAAATGTTTTGTTTCCTTAACAAATTATACTACCTTTGTAAACGATAAAGCATGAATTGGTTTTCAAAGGTAAAAGAAAAACAGCGATAACAACACATTTTGTATAATATCATACACACAATAAAAAAAGAAGGGTTATGAATATGAACTCAAAAAGGAAAACCTATGTTTTGAAGGCGTCGTTACTGTGCCTCTCCCTTTTGATAGGGGGTTCGCTGACTGCTTCAGCGCAAAACAATGTGAAGAGTAAAAACAGCTCGATGCAGACGCGAAAGGCGGGTGTAGTGGCTAAAGGACAGGTGGTCGATGATATGGGAGAACCATTGCCCGGCGCTACAGTAAAGGTAAGGGGGACCAAACTGGGAACCACGACAGACAAGAATGGTCGTTTCTCCATTTCCATTCCGGATTTCGCTACCGACAAGACTTATTATCTCGACTTCAACTTCGTGGGCATGAAGAAGAAATCAGTCCGTTTCCATGAGAACAGCAACGGAATGCGCATCGCCATGGAGTCGGATGAAAACACGCTCGACGAGGTGGAAGTAGTGGAGACAGGTTATGGTCGTCTGCCACGAAAGGATATGGTCGGTGCTTTTACCACAGTGAAAGCCGAAGACGTTCTCATGCCTGCTTACCAGTCCATTGACCAGATGCTCCAGGGTAAGATTGCGGGATTGATGGTTGTCAATTCCTCAAGCAGGGTAGGACAGGCACCTAAGATCTCCATCCGTGGACGCTCCACTATCCTCGGTAACACAGACCCTCTCTGGGTAGTCGATGGTGTCATTCAGGACGACCCTATCTCTATAGATGCCAGTGCGGCGATGACCACCGACATGAAGGAGCTTATCGGCAGTCAGGTGTCATGGCTCAATCCGCAGGACATCGAGACCATCACCGTGCTCAAGGATGCTTCTGCCACAGCTATCTATGGCTCAAAGGCTTCCAATGGCGTTATCGTAATCACCACGAAGAAGGGTCAGGCGGAGCGTATGAGCATACGTTATTCCACTAACCTCTCCGTAAGCGTGCGCCCTACGTATAAGTTGTTCGACTTCATGAACTCCAAGGAGCGCATCCAGTTCAGTAAGGAGGCATACGATGCAGGTGTCCGTTATCAGGGCGACCCTCTCCCTCAGATCTACACTTACGAGGGATTGATGAATATGTTTAACAAGAACCAGATTTCCGAGGCTGACTTCATGAAGCAGATGGAGCGTCTTGAGACCGTCAATACTGACTGGCTCAAGATACTGTGCCGCAACTCTTTCAGCCAGAACCACAATCTCAGCATAGCGGGAGGTACCGAGAAAGTCACCTACAATGCTTCCTTCGGTTATCAGGACAGCAAGGGTACCGAGAAGGGAAACGACCAGGACCAGTTTACCACTCGCCTGAATGTCGGTGTCCAGTTCAACAAGCGTCTCCGCGGATCATTCAGCATCAACGGCAGCATCCGCAACAGCAAGGGCTATCGTGGCGTAAGTCCGCAGTCATACGCTCTTGCCACAAGCCGTGCCGTGCCTTGCTATGATGAGAACGGCGACCGCGTGTTCTACAAGCAGTATTACACATATCAGCTCAACAAATCATTGGGTTCCAACAATATGTATGGCTACAACGTGCTCAATGAGATGGACAACAGCTACAGCAAGAACAAGGCAAGCACATTCAATGCCTCTGCAAATATCGACTATAAGGTGCTGGATTGGCTGAATTATCAGTTGGTTGGCTCACTCTCCCAGAGCACCAATGACATGGAAAGTTTCCTCGGAGAGCGTACTTCCACCATCGAAATGCTCTATCGTGGCTATCCTGTAGGCGGTGCAGAGCCTGGCAGTGACCTCTTCAAGGCTGCCCTGCTGCCGTTCGGAGGACAGCTCACCACCAACAATTCCTCCATGCTTTCCCTCGACATGCAGCATAAGCTCGTGGCTTCCAAGACCTTCAATGACATTCATAGATTCAATATGATGCTCGGTATGGAGGTAAGATCATCCAAGAGCAAGGGCAAGGCAAACAATGTATGGGGCTTCGTGCCAGAGCGAGGCGAGAGCCTTGTATCTCCTTCTTTGCCAGAAGATGTCACTCCTATCGGAGGTGCGCAGAGCATAGGATGGGGCGCTCTCAGACAACTCTTTGAGGGTGGATGGAGCAGCACCAATACTACGTCAAACTATATGTCATTCTTCGGCACGTTCGCTTACTCGCTGATGAACAGATACGTGGTCAACATGAACGTCCGTTCCGATGCTTCCAACCGCTTCGGACAGGATGTCAACAAGCAGTTTGACCCTACTTATTCATTCGGTCTCTCATGGAAAATCGCTGAAGAGAAGTTCATCAAGGACCATGTAAAGTGGCTCAATCAGTTGAATCTCCGCGCTACCTACGGCATACAGGGTAATGTGGTCAACTCAGTAAGCCCTGACCTCATAGCGCATTACGGCGGTATCCTTGCAGGATATAATGAGTATTACACCACTATCTCCAGCCTTCCAAATCCATATCTCAAGTGGGAACGCACCCGCACATGGAACCTTGGTATGGACATGCAGCTGTTCAATGGCATATCCATGAGCCTCGAATACTACGGACGTCGCTCCAATGCTGTCATCGAGCAGGATGTGGCAGAGGAATATGGCATGGGAACCCTCAAGCTCAATGGCGGTATCATCTACAATCATGGATTGGAATATACCCTCAACATCACTCCTGTCAAGACAAAGGACCTCACCGTAAACGTCGGTTTCAATGCTTCAAAGAACTGGAACAAGACCGAGACCGATGACCGGACAGCACGTGCCGACGAGTTGACCCACCGCGATTTCATCTCAGGAAACAGCAGTCGTCCGCTCAAGAAGGGCTATCCTCTCACCGCTTTCTGGTCTTATGACTTCACTGGATTGGATCATGAGACAGGCCTTCCGATGTTCAATCACGCCTCTGTGGAGAAGGTAAGCGAAGATAAGTCCATCGACCCTACCTCATTCCTCGTATATTCCGGACAGTCAGAGCCTTACTTCACAGGCGGTATCAATCCGCGTGTGCGCTGGAAAGACCTGCAGTTGAGCGCAAGTTTCGCCCTTATCCTCGGATCAAAGAAGCGTCTTCCTAACCCATACTCTGCATTCACCAGCGGCAAGATGCCGAGTCCGCTCAGCAATCTGTCAAAGGAACTGACCGAGAGATGGAAGCAGCCGGGCGACGAAGCCCACACCAATATCCCTGGACTCTACACTTCAGTGGTCGATATCCTCAATCTCTACACGCCGGACGGACTCTTCACCGACCGTTACTCCATGTGGTCAAACTCCACAGCGAGAATTGTCAGCGGTTCATTCCTGCGCTGCACGCAGTTGTCATTCTCTTATTATCTGCCGAAAGCAATATGCCAGAAGCTCCATGCCACAAGTATCTCCGTCAGCGGCAATACAAACAATCTCTTTGTCATTGCCAGCAAGAAGTGGAATGGCTTCGATCCTGAGTTAGGCAACAGTATTCAGCCAAGGATTTTCTCTTTCGGTCTGAGTGCTTCTTTCTAAACCAAAGTAGCAGATCAATATAGAAATCAATATCTTGAACAACTACTTATAAATATGAAATTCAATATGAATAAATATATCAACAGCATAACCGGAGTCCTTGGGGCGGCATTATTACTGACCAGTTGCGGAGATTTCCTCGACCCGAAATCCCAGAGTGAGTTTGTCCCGAAGGATGTCACTTCACTCAATGAGATACTTCTCGGTGAAGCATACCCACGTAATGACATAGGTGGATTCAATTATTTCCTCACCATGATGGACGATGATGTCACTGCGGCAGCATGGCAGGAGCCTGACGACAACTATGATGAGAACATATACCTGGCATCATATACCTGGCAGCCTGATATGTTTGAGATCATGAAGACGGCTGGTGTCACCCGCAATGATATGTACTATACCTATTACAGAAAGCTGAAAGGTGTCAATGCAGTGCTCGATTATATCGGCACGGTGACAGGTTCTGACGATGACATGAACAATGTCCAGGCACAGGCTTACGCTCTGCGTGGATTCTATTATTTCAATCTTGTCAACATCTTCGGACAGCCATACAATTATAATCCCGATGCTCTCGGCGTGCCTCTCAAGCTCCGCAGTGGAGTGGAGGAGAACCTTCTGACCAGAAACAAGGTGAAGGAAGTGTACGACCAGATAGTCAAGGACCTCCTTCAGGCAGAGAAACTCTACGAGCGTCTGCCTGTGGCAAGCCAGTGGAAGACCAACTATCGCACCAGTCTGCCGATGGTTCAGCTGCTTCTTTCGCGTACATATCTATATATGGAGAAGTGGGAAGAGGCTGCAATATATGCCAAGAAGGTGATGGACAACAGCAAGTTCCAGCTCCTTGACCTCAACACCGTGCCTACAGAAACCACGGAAGATGGCCGCACCACGCGTACGTACATCAACTATCATTCATTTGCCAGTTCGCCGGAAGTCATCTGGCCATACGGTCAAGTCAGCGACTGGGCAGGATGGGTGGAGAGCTATGCCACGGAGAACAGTTCCGGAGCAGCCAGCCATACCTATTTCCAGGCTTCACAGGACCTTCTCGATTCCTACGAGCCTACCGACCTCCGATACGACCGTTACATCGTGAGAAAGCCGTTCGGGCTTAATGATACCATTCCTCTTGCCATCGGAAAGCTCAATGTAAACAATGCTTACCGTCCTACAGGAGGCACTGGAGTGTTCGGCAGAAGTATGCGTCTGTCAGAGGCTTACCTCAACTATATGGAGGCTGAGGCTATGCTTTACAAGACAGCAGGCGGCACAGACCATCTCCAGTTCTCGCTCAATGCACTGAACAATCTCCGTCAGAAGAGGTTTGCTCCAGAAGATTACAAGGCTGTGAACATCACGGATGCCGACAAACTGGTGGAGTTTATCCACAACGAACGTAGGCGCGAGCTTTGCTTCGAGAGCCAGCGCTGGTATGACTTGCGCCGTTGGGGAATGCCGGAGATAAAGCATATCTGGTATGATTCCAAGAGCACAGTGACTACATATACACTTAAGGAGAAGGATCCACTCTACACAGTGCCTATCCCTGACGTGGCTATTGAGAAGAATATCAGACTCGAGCAAAACCCTCTGTGTGAGAAACGAGTAGGTGTAACATCTAAAAAGTAAGACTCATGAAAAAAATAGTATTTTATGCCATTGCCGCATCTTTCATGTTGTCGGCTTGCGATATGACGGAAGATCCGATTACTCCATCGGGCAATTACTCTGTCCTGAGAATGACTTTCCCACAAGGTGACAACGCCTGGGATGAGGAGATAAAGCAGATTCACGACACTTATGGCGTATATCTCTTGTATAAGGATATTACAGCAGCCGACCTTAACAGAAAGTGGACCGGCATCGGAACGGGCAAACTATATTACGGTGACGATGTTCCAAGTGATGAAATCACGTATTATGTCGATTTCTTCAAGGACAACGTATTCCCTTATGTCTCCACGGAAATGATACGTTCCACATTCCCTGTCAAGATTTATATGCTCAAGAACCTTAGAGCTGTCGATCCAGACTTGACAGGAGGTGGCGGTACTGGCGGTGATACTGGTGGTACAGGCGGCACTGGTACAGGCGGTACAGGTACAGGCACAGGCGGTACTGGCACTGGTACAGGCACCGGAACAGGCGGCACTGGTACAGGAACAGGCACAGGTACTGGCACTGGTGGTACAGGTACTGGCACTGGTACTGGAACAGGTACTGGTGGCACAGGCACAGGTACAGGCACCGGCACAGGTGGAACAGGCACTGGAACCGGAACTGGTACAGGCACTGGAACAGGCGGTACATGGGATGGTACTGGTACAGGTGGCACAGGTACAGGTGGTACTGGCACCGGAACAGGCGGCACTTGGGACGGCACTGGCACAGGTGGCACTGGCACAGGAACAGGTACTGGCACCGGAACAGGCGGCACTTGGGACGGCACAGGCACAGGTGGCACTGGTACAGGAACAGGTACTGGCACCGGAACAGGCACCGGAACAGGTGGCACTGGTACAGGAACAGGTACTGGCACCGGAACAGGCACCGGAACAGGTGGTACAGGCACAGGTACAGGTACCGGAACAGGTGGTACTGGTACCGGAACAGGTGGCACAGGCACTCAGGAGGAGATAGTTCCTGGATTCACTCCGACCAAGTTTGACGGCTTCGATTACTGGGCTATCAGTTTCAAGAAGTCTGAGATACAGAGTGGAGATGCAGAGAGCCTGAAGCGTAGCCGTTACAGCTTTATCAACCAGATATTGACAAACCTGAAGAAGGACGGCACCATCATCGATCCGGAAGGCTGGCGTGACGGCATTGACTTCACCACAAAGCTCAACCGAAGCAATCCTAACAACCCGAATTATGTATATAATCGTGGTTTCATCAGTTGGATAAATGATGATATGGTGGATGAAGGCGTATGGTCCATCTCCCTCTCTTACTTCAAGAATCCTAACTACAACTCCGGTGGTTACTATGCGGATTACTTCCTATCTTATGTCAGAGCAGCTATGGTTCACACTCGTGACGAATTCTATGCCATGTATCCGAAGGACAAGTTCCCGCTTGTGGCACAGAAGTTCGAGCAAGCCATCTCTTACATGAAGACCAAGTATGGCATCGACTTGCAAGGCATTGCCGAAGGACCTAAGAAATAAGAATATGTAATTATATTGGTGAGCAATGGCGAAGTTGCGCTATTGTTCACCATTTCTGTCCCTTAAATATCGAAAAACCATTCAGAAAACAATGAGAAAACTAATCTTATTATGCTTGATGCTTGTTGCTGATATTGCAATTATACAGGCACAAAACGAAGGGATCAACTTCCTGCAAATACCATTGCGTGAGGCTTTCGTCAAGGCAAAGGAAGAAAACAAGCAGATATTCATCGACTGTTACATCAAGACGTGCGTACCATGCAAGTATCTGATGAAGAATGAATTCCCGAAAAAGGAATGCGGAGATTTCTTCAATGACCGCTATATCTGCCTCTCCATGGATATGGATGAGGGCGACGGACCGGCTGTGCGAAAGAATTATGAGGTGGGCATCTATCCCACATTCCTCGTCATCAATCCTAACGGAACACTGTTCTGCAAGGAAGAGGGAGCCAAATGCCTCAGTCTGAAGATTTCTTTCGTAGAGCAGATGAAGCGTGCCCTCGACAAAGCCACATGGAACAAGCAATACCAGGATGGACGCCGTGACACCACCTTCGTCAAGGAATACATCGCTTACCTGCGCTCATTGGGCGACAACAGTCTGCCTACGGTGGTGGACAATTACCTCTGCTCCATACCGGATGCGGAATGGGTAAAGCCGGAAAACTGGAACATGATAATGTCGGATGTCAATGATCCGGAGACGACCACTTTCCTGCGCATCCTCGCTCACAGGCCTTCCTTCGAGAATGCCCTGGGCAAAGCCGTGGTGGAGAAGAAGATAATGACCGTCTATCGTGAGGATTTCAGAATGCACAAGATGCTCGACATCGACTTCGGGAAGCGTATCCAAGAGCTTGATGCCCTCGACAAGGCAGGCTATAAGCAGGCCCGAAACCTTGCCGACTGTATGCTCATACGCTGGATTATCAATGAGAAGGACACCAGCCGCGTGGATGAAATCGTCAATATCCTCGTCCGTATGAAGGCAAATGCCGATCGCACCGACCGCATAGCTGTCATCAAGGAGCTTGTTCGCTTTGAGAGAGTGGCAAATGCAGACCAGCGTCAGAAAGCAGCCGAAGCCCTTTCTGCCCTCCGCAAAGGCATGCAGGAATCGGACATTGCAGAGATTGACAGGGCGATAAGGCGCATATCCCCAACCAGGTAGTCACTTCACATCTAAACATAGACTCCGGAAAAGGCCATTGTCCAGGTAATACGTTACCGGGACAATGGCTTTTTTCATGCCCGTTTCATCAGAGTTCCGTAGTCGGAACCTTTATATTCCCATCAAGGGAAAAATGGAACAAAAGCGTAAAAATTGAGCAATCATTTCCCCATATCTAAGCTATTGCGCCCTAAAAGCATAGGTATTACCTCGTGAAAGCATAGCTTTTACCTCCTAATATCTATGCTTTTGCCCTCTAATATCTATGCTTTTGCAACCTGTTGTCATTCAGTGTGTTACAAAGGTGTTTTTCTGTTGTTTACCGGAAACGGGAAAATGGGACAATTCCGTTGCGCTTATCGTGCCGGGATGGCAGGCTGATTGTCCAACCACACATAACAGACTTAGACCGGAAACCTGTAGCGAGCGAAGCGGGAGTGAACCTGCATTAGGGAATAGGGAATAAGTAATAGGGAATAGGAGAATACACTTGCCACACATGGTTTCTCGCTATGGAGGAATCTCAAGCAGACGGAGTGTAATCTCCTATTACCTTTTCCCTATTACCTATAAATTTGGAAGACAGTACAAAAATAACGTATAACCCACCATCCGACAACCCATTCGGCATTTATTTCCCCAAACCTTTTGTAGTGAAAAAATAATTTGTTACCTTTGTAGCCAAAATTCTGAATACGATATTATTACTAACTGAATTTTATTGCAAGTAGGTTAATGACAATCAAGTATCGGTCGCAAGCGTAAATTGCCCGTGTATTAATTGCAATCAAGTATCGGTCGCAAGCGTAAATTGCCCGTGTATTAATTGCAATCAAGTATCGGTCGCAAGCGTAAATTGCCCGTGTATTAATTGCAATCAAGTATCGGTCGCAAGCGTAAAGTGCGAGTGTGATAATTGCAATCACTCATCCGATAACTGGCGTCAAGTGATTTTGGTCAATGATTACAATGGCAAAGCGGGCTGAAAGCCCAAAAAGCCCATAGCCCAGGGTATCACCCTGGGTTAAGAATTGGATAAGACCAACGCCCTGAAAGGGCAAAAGCATAAAAAGGATTTCCAGAAACAATGGCACAGTCATTAAGCAAAATATACATTCATCTGATATTCCACATAAAGACCACGAGTCCTTTGATTCGAATAGATGATTTGGAACGCGTGCATAGTTATATAGGTCAACTTGTAAACACAACAGGTTGCAAAGAAATACGCGTTGGTGGAATGGGAGATCATGTCCATATTCTGTTTCTGTTGTCAAGGGATACGACGATTTCGCATATCGTAGAGGAAGTGAAACGCAACAGCAGCAGATGGATAAAATCGGTTGGTTCGCATTATCGTATGTTTGCTTGGCAAAATGGTTATGGTGCTTTTTCAGTCAGCCAGTCCGTGGTTTCCAAAACTCTGGATTATATAAACAATCAGCAGGAACATCATAAGAAGCGTTCTTTCAAAGATGAATACAAGAGTTTCCTGGAGTCGTATAATGTGCAATATGACGAGAACTATGTTTTCAGTGATTGAAGCTTTTGCCCTTTCAGGGCGTTATCATACTATATGTTATACCCAGGGTGATACCCTGGGCTATGTGCTCAATGCCCTTTCAGGGCGTTCTGGCTAACTTGCGACACTTCGTGGCTATTTGCTTGATTCCTTTTCCAGGGGCTTGAATGTTTTGCGGAACTATATATATGTGCTTGATTCACTTTCTGTACGTTTGGCAAACTTGCGACACTTCAACGCTATGTGCTTGATGTCCTTTCATGGCATTTGGCTAACTTGATAAATATTACGAACTATAACTACAAAAAACGATGAAAAAAATCTTTACTTTGGCAATGCTGTTCATGCTGGCAATCGGCATGAATGCACAATCCTACAAGGACAAGAAATGGGGCGACATCTGCTCCGGCAAGATGGGAGCCGAATGGTATGGCTCCGCTGAGGCTATCAGCGTGGCAGATACACTCGTATCTGTGCAGAAAACCAACGGTGGATGGATGAAGAACGACCAGTTTCATAATCTCTCTTCCTACGAACTGAGTGCTCGTCAGAGCCTTAATGGCGACAATGGACGAAACCAACATTCATGCTTTGACAACTATGCCACGACGCAGGAGATGCGCTTCCTCGCAAAGGTCTATCAGAAAACCCACCAGAAGCGTTACCTCGATTCCTTCAAGAGGGCACTCGACCTCATCTTCACGTCGGGCAACAGCCTGAAAGGCGGATGGGGACAGTACTGGCCTCTTTCCGATGACAAGTACAGTTACCAGAACTACATCACCTTCAATGACGACCTGATGCTCAACATGATGCGCATGCTCCAGGACGTATCAGAAGCCAAAGGCGACTTTGCCGGACTCGTGGATGATGCCACGCGCGAGAAATGCAAGGCGCAATGGGACAAGGCTATCCAGTGTGTGCTCAACTGCCAGATAGACGACAACGGAGTGAAAGCGGCGTGGTGCGCACAGCATGATGCGGCAGACTTCCTCCCTACAGAGGGCCGTCCGCATGAGATGCCGTCGGTCAGCGGATATGAATCTTCCAATCTGCTCTACTATCTCATGTCCATCAGCAAGCCTTCTGAGGAAATCCAGCAGTCCATCACCGCAGCAGTGGAATGGCTCAAGAGCCATAAATACAAGGAGAATGCAGCCGTAGAGGACTATACCAACGCCAAAGGCGAGAAAGACCGTCACATCGTGGAGAAGCAGGGCAGTAACCTCTGGGGCAGATTTATCCAGATAGGAGGCGAGAGCGGCAAGAAAATCTATCAGAAATTCTATGACAAACTCAAGGCAAGAGGCAAGTCACGTTCACATCATCTCACCGGTTATTCCTATCGTGAGTGTGACATCCTCGCTTCATCATACGATGAGACAAAGGCTTACCAGCCGATATTCGGAATCTATAGTAACGACTATCCTGAGTTTTTCTACCGTCATCTCTACAATTATGACGACACACCGGACGTGACAGACATCTATGGACAGACAGTAGCCACATCGCTCAAGGCGACAAACCGCAGTAGTTACCAGTATCTCGGCAGTTGGTGTGACGGTGTAATCAAGTCCTACGACGTATGGAAGGCAAAGATAGAGGCCGAGAAAGAGACGGGCGACCTTGAAAGCTACGTCATTTCAAGCGAGACAAACACCGGTAACAATAAAGATGCAACATGGTATTTCAGCAATTCCATCACCGTCTCCAACAACAAGAGCAAAGGCTATGGAGCCGGAAAAAACAACACTGTGAAGTTCTCAAGCGCCGACTATACGGTGACTCTCCCGAAGGACAAGAAGGTGGTGAAGGTCTCTTTTGCGGGATATGACAACTATGCCGATGCCGATGCCTATATCTCAAAGCTCAATGGTGAGACTTTCACCAGCACGCAGTATGTCTTTCCCGCCAAGGTGAATGATGAAATGCAGAATGTAAACCACGTCATCACGCTCGCAAAGCCAGCCTCCGGCGCTCTCACTTTCTCCATTGCCAAGAAGCAGGTCTGCATCGTCGTAACCCTCTATTGCTCAGATGCTACAGCGATTACTGAGGTGGTGGTTGCACAAAGCCAGCAGAAGGCAAGGAAATACATCCAGCATGGCAGCGTGGTAATCGAGCGCAATGGCGAGAAATACTCTGTTGCAGGAGGGAGAATGTGATTCTTTTAATTCATAATGCATAATTAATAATGTATAATCCATAATCTATAATCAACGACTCAACCAATCCGCCACTGTGCCAACGGCTTTTACCGTTGGTTTACAAGTTAACAAGACAACAAAACAACAACAATTTATTCGCATGAATTAAACGAAATGCGCATTCTTTCGTCAATATGATAAAAGCCTGCATTACTAATTGTGCATTATGAATTATGCATTACGAATTACTCATTATGAATTACAAACAAGCAATCACAACCCTACTGCTGGCATTGCTCAGCCTGACAGCGAGTGCAGATGCCATCGATTCACTTGAAACGGTATTGAGAAACAAACCGCAGATACAGGAGAAAGTGTATCTGCACCTCGACAACAACTGCTATTTCGTGGGTGACACGCTATGGTATAAGGCGTATGTGGTGCAGGCAGACTGCCTCAAACCCACAAGGATGAGCAAACTGCTCTATGTCGAACTGCTCTCTCCCGACGGCTTCGTGGTGGAGAGACAGCACGTCATCGTGGCAGGAAACGGTGCCACTTGCGGGCAGTTCGCCTTGCCGGACAGTCTCTATTCCGGATATTATGAGGTGAGGGCTTACACGAAATGGCAATTGAATTTCAACGTAGAGCATAAGGACTACACCTTCATAGACGAGCGAAGATTCTATAACAAGCAGATGTGCGCCGACTATTTCCGTGATTTCGAGGGACTTTATTCACGCGTTGTGCCGATCTACAACAAGCCAAAGACGCCGGGCGACTACGGTCAGAGATACATATCCAAGCGTCCTCGTCAGAATGTGGCAAAGGAGCATCCGCGCCTTTTCGTCACTTTCTTCCCCGAAGGAGGCGAATGCGTGAAGGGAATAAGCGGAAGGATTGCCTTCGAAGTGAAGGACCACAACGGTCAACTCATTGACATCGAAGGCACACTCTCCGACGGAACGAAGATAAAGACATCGCATCTGGGCAAGGGAACATTCCTCTTCACGCCAACCGACCAGACTGCCAAGGCCACATTCACATGGAACAACAAGGAATGGACCTTCCGCTTGCCGAAGCCGACAGACGGCTGCGCACTCACATTCGATGCGGAGAAACGCGTCGTGACGTTGAAGTCGGGTGGAGCAGAGCCACGCGCTTTGGCAGTGCTTTGCAGAGGCAGACTCCAGCATTTCCAGCGTCTCAATGGCAGCGGAAGCGTCAATCTCAATGAACTGCCAAAGCCCTTGCCTACGGGTATCAATGAGATAATCGTCTATGGAGCCGATGCCAGTCCGATGGCTTCACGCCTTTTCTTCGTCAATAACCATGACTACGGCAAGCCGGTGAAGGTCTCACTCACCTCTGCCGATGCGGAGATAGACGCGAAATCCACGCTCCAGCCGTATGCCAAGGTGGAGATGAAGGTGGAAAGCGACATGAAAACCAATGGAACTATCAGTCTGGCAGTGCGTGATACGCAGACTGACGACCCGGCTTACGATGATGGAAACATGATGACGGATATGCTCTTGTCGAGCGAACTCAAAGGTTTCGTGCCAACGCCAGGCTACTATTTCTCTGCTGACGATGAGGCTCACCGCCGTGATCTCGACCTCCTGATGATGGTGCAGGGATGGCGCAGGTACAAGAGGGTGGCGCAGTTCCGCTATCTTCCGGAAAAGACCACGACATTTGAAGGCACTGTCTATAAGGTGCTTTCCACCGCTTCGATTCTCGAAATGGATGACCTTGCCAGTATGATGAAGTCCACCAACGTGGCGGAAGAGGCACTCGCAAAGATAGAAGGACTGACAGAGACCACCACATTGAAGGAAGATACAGAGGATGACGGCACCGGAATATCCACCGAAGTGACGGAGGAAAACGTGGAGTATGCCGTTGCCGAATATGAAGAAGGCAGGGTGCAGAGCCGTCAGGTCTGCGTGGAAGCGGAGGTCTCAAAGGATGGCGACACCGCAGGAGTGGTGGTCAGAACAGACCGCAAGGGAAGGTTCTCGTTCCAGTTGCCGCCTTATTATGACGATGCAGTACTCTTCGTGAAGGCTTATAATCCGAAGGATTCCGTAGATAAATGTATGGCTTCCACCAAGGACAAGGGATGGAGGGACGAGCGCAGCATGCCGGATTACTTCGTGAAGCGCGATATGTTCTTCCCGATATTCTCCCAGCCGTATTCATGGTATCAGGTCAATTCGCCTGAGATACAGTTTGTTGACGTGGAGGACGACGAGAATCTACCCGAGAGCAGCAAGCTTGCGGGCAACCATACCCTGCAGACTGTCTATGTGAAGGCAAAGCGCAGAGGCAAGCGTGCCATAGACTTCACCAAGCCGGCGATGGTGTGCGACACGTACAGACTCTATAATGACGTGACCGACTACGGACTGTCAATGGGCGTATTCAATGCGGCTACGTTCCCCTATCAGGTCTGCACCTACCTCTTCGGCAATATGGGACGCGTAAACCGTGGCATGAATGTCCGCGCTATGGTGGAGAAATCCACGTTCTATCGCAACTATACCCCTACGGTGACGGAGTTTGATAAGCCTATGTCCTCTGCCAAGATGTTTGATTTCCTGCATCTTAACCGTATGAATGAGGTGCGCGTGTTCACCGACTACGAGCTTCGCACCGACTCTTTCGATGTCTCTGCCGCCAATTCAGCGGACGTGACACTCGACTTTGTGCCGCTCCCTGACGAAGGAAAGCGTTACACTTACCGTGACCGACGCTACATCTTCCCGGGAATAGCATACACTGAGGAATACTATAACCCGGATTACAGTACGGCAATTCCGCAGGAGCCTACGGATTACCGCCGCACTCTCTACTGGAATCCAAACGTGAAACTGGACAACAACGGCGCTTTCACCACCTCTTTCTATAATAATTGTCGTGAGACACGCGTCAAAGTGTCGCTGTCAGGCTTGGATGCAGAAGGGCAGACCTATGTTTTGGGGAAATAGAAAAAAAACACTCTTGACAATAAATCCAAACAAATAGAATTATATAAGTAGGTAATCAAGATTATTTTGATTACCTACTTAACAATAATTCCCAACAAACAGAGTTATATATAAATATATATGACTCGCATAATCAAAACATATTATCTCCTGATGGCATTCCTTGCCGTGGCGCTTATGCTGCATTCCTGTGCGGCAGATAATGCCATGCGCAAGGGAGAGAAGTTTCTTGCCATAGGTGAATACCATGACGCTGCAGAGCAATTCAAGAAGGCATACACCAAGACGCCGGCCAAAGAGAGGCAACTACGCGGACAGAGAGCACTGAATATGGCACACTGCTATCGCCATATCTCCAGCACGCAGAAGGCTATCTCTGCCTATCGCAATGCGCTGAGATATAATGTCGCTACGCTCGATGATCGCCTCGACTATGCCCGTCTCTTGCTGAAGAATGGGGAATACAAGCGTGCACTTGCCGAGTTTGAATTGCTCAATGACTCTATGCCTAATAATGTTCTGGTGAGAAATGGACTCCTTTCCGCCAGGATGGCTCCGAAATGGAAAGAGCAAGGGTCGGACTATACCGTCAAGAAAATGACTGAATTCAATTCCAGACGTGCCGACTACTGCCCTGTCCTCGCAGGAGATCAATGGGATAGACTCTATTTCTCGTCCACCAGAAACGATGCTTTGGGCGATGAACTCAGCGGTATTACTGGCGCAAAAGCCGGTGATATATTCTTTTCTGATAAGGATGATAAGGGAAAATGGAGCAAGCCACAGACCATAGAGAGCGGACTCAACACCGAATATGACGAGGGAGCCTGCTGTCTTTCCCCTGATGGAAGTACCATGTATCTGACGCAATGCCTGTCCGATCCTTCCTATCCACGCTTCGCCCAGATAGTCACCGCACAGCGTTCCGACGCTTCCTGGGGTAAGACGACGCCGCTCCTTATCACCAATGACACGCTCTCCACCTATGCGCATCCTGCCATTTCCCCGGATGGAGAGTGGCTCTATTTCGTCAGTGATATGCCGGGAGGAAAGGGAGGACTCGACATCTGGCGCATCAGACTGACCGCCAACGGACCTGCCGGAGTGGAGAATCTGGGCGACCCGATCAATACTCCCGGCGATGAAATGTTTCCATCGTTCCGTCCCAACGGCGATTTCTATTTCTCCAGTGACGGGCATCCCGGCTTCGGAGGGCTCGACATATTCATCGCCACAGTGGGTGAGGACGGCAGATACCATCTCTCCCACCCGGGTTATCCGCTCAATTCGCAGGGTGATGACTTCGGCATGACCTTCCAGGGACAGCTCAATCAGGGCTTCTTCTCCAGCAATCGTGGCGACGGAAGAGGATGGGACCATATTTTTTCCTTCTATAATCCCGAGATAGTGCAGACCATCCGCGGATGGATATACGAGCAGGACGGCTACGAACTCACTTCCGGCGAAGCGAGGATAGTGGGCAGTGACGGCACCAACATGCGCCTTGGAGTGCGTGGCGACGGCTCTTTCGAATATGTGGTGAAGCCCGGTGTCGATTATATCATACTGGGAATGTGCGGCGGTTTCCTCAACCACAAGGAGGAAATACACGTGGACAGCGTGAAGGAGTCCAAGGTCTATGACCTGCAGTTTCCTCTTGCTTCCATCTCAGCGCCGGTGCTCATCGACAATATCTTCTATGCTTTCGACAAGGCTACGCTGCTGCCGGAGAGCAAGGATGCCCTCGACTCGCTCGTGTTGATGCTCAATGAGAACCCGAATATCACCATCGAGCTCTCTGCCCACACCGATTATCGTGGAGCTGAGGCTTACAACAAGACGCTTTCGCAGAAGAGAGCGGAGAGCGTGGTCAGGTATCTCATCGACAATGGCATTGCTGCCGACCGCCTCACGGCTGTGGGTTACGGTGAGGAAAAGCCGAAGACGATACGCCGCAAGGTGGCGGAACGCTATCCGTGGCTCAAGGAAAACGATGTGCTCACCGAGGAATTTATCCTCAAACTCAAACCAGAACAGCAGGAGACTGCCAATGCCCTCAACCGCAGAACCGAATTCAAGGTGCTCCGCACCACATATAATATGTTCGACAAGGACGGCAATCTGAAGAATCCTCCTAAGAAACCTGTGGATAAAGAGGTGGAGACCGACGATGATCCGTTCGGATTTGATATTGAAATGTTTTAGATGTTGTTTTGTTGTTTAGTTGTTTAGTTGTCTTGTTGGTGGTCAAAGCGAGAGCAATTTCAGCAAACAACAAAACAACAAGACAACAAAACAACAAGACAACAAAATAATGTTACCAAAAGAATTTTCCGACTATACCTCCGCCCTTTTCGGCAAAGAAAGATGGAGCAGGTATCTCGCTTCATTCGAGGAAAGCGTGCCGGTGAGCATTAGATACAATCCGTTCAAGACGCATCAGGACGAGGAACACCATCTCATTGGTTCGCCTATACCGTGGTGCCGCAATGCTTTCTATCTCGATGAGCGCCCAGATTTCACCCTCGATCCGTTGCTCCATGCCGGAGTCTATTACGTCCAGGAGGCGGGATCCATGTTTCTCGACGAGGTGATAAGGCAGTTGGCCCCCGACTATCTCCCGGAGAAAGGCGTGGCATTGGACCTCTGCGCCGCCCCGGGAGGCAAGTCAACGCTCCTCCGCGCTGCCTTGCCGGAAGGATATATGCTCTACAGCAATGAGCCGGACCGCCGCCGTGCCAATATCCTTATGGAGAATATCCAGAAGCAGGGACACCCGAAAGTGGTGGTGACAAACAATTATGCCATCGACTATCAGCGCTCCGGGATGCGGTTTGACTTCATCCTCTGTGATGTCCCATGCTCGGGAGAAGGTATGTTCCGCAAGGACAGCGGAGCAATAACCGAGTGGAGTCTGCAGAATGTCATGAAATGCACTGCCCTCCAGCGCTCCATCATCGAGGATATATGGCCGTGCCTGGCTCCTGAAGGCATCCTGGTCTATAGCACCTGCACCTTCAACACCCATGAAGATGAGGAGAATGTGCGCTGGATATGCGAGACCCTCGGAGCCGAAATCCTGCCCGTCAGGATAGATGAAGCATGGAATATCACCGGTTCTCTGCTCCCCGACTGGCATCAACCGGTCTATCGCTTCATTCCTGGAGTGACGTGTGGCGAAGGACTCTTCATGGCGTTATTGCGCAAGAAGCCGTGCGATGAGGTGAGGACAAAGGCGAAGGACGGACTCCTCCGTGTGCTCTGCGATGGGCATTACGAGGCTGTTCAGCGCACCAGACCTAATCAGAAGGCTGACCAGCGTAAGGATAAATATACTTCCTCAAAAGGGAAAGGCTCTCCATCAAAGGAAAAGGGAAATCCGCCTAAGGGCAATAAAGTGCAACAGCCCGTTCCAGCCCATGCCGAAGCGCTGCTCATCTCCACTCCGGAGGATAAGTATCCGCGTGCCGAACTCTCGCTGGAAGCCGCCTTGCGCTATCTCCACCACGAGGCTATCGTGCTCGACTCCGCCGTGCCCCGTGGCTATGTAGTCGTCTGTTATCAAGGTCATCCCTTAGGTTTCGTCAAGAACATCGGCAACCGTGCCAACAATCTCTACCCGCAGGAGTGGAAGATCCGGAAGGATGTGCTTTAGGGAATTGCGAACTCTCTTTTTAGGTAATAGTGAAACTCTCTTTAGGTAATAGGAAATAGGAAGAAAGGAATAGGAGATTACACTTGCCGTTCACGTTTTCTCGCCATGGGAAAATTCTCAAGCAACCTACGGTAATCTCTTTTATCGAGCAATGTCAATACAGTCTCGTCAACATAGTTGTCGATAAGAATGATACGTCTTTTTGCACTCTTAATCAAGTCGGACACGAAAGTATAGGCATCATAAATTTGCCCATTGTAGAACACGCCTTGCTTCGGTTTTGCGTTACCCTCATCCAATCGACGGAACACTTCGTCTATGCGTTTGTCTGTTTCTTGCTGATGTTGCTGCATTTCCAGTTGATGGTACTCCATAGTCGAGAGACGCAGAAACACTTCGGCATTGTTCTGTAGAAAGTGACGCATTGAAGTGAAAGCTCGCATTATTCGAATATTCACCTCAATCGCAGTGTCAGAACGTAAAACACTACTAAGCATAGCGACTCCGTTTTCAGTAAATACGTAAGGCATGTATTTCAAATTATTGCTGTCCGATAAAACCAGAAAACTCTGACAGCCCTCTCGCACGTGCGTGCGCATGAAGACAAAAAAAGG